>JAQBFJ010000289.1:0-2887 GCA_032123435.1 Verrucomicrobiota bacterium | reverse complement strand
GGTACACTTCATACCGCGATCTTGCCTCCCGCTCCGACAAGACACCGTATTTCTCAAAAAGATTTATGGACTTGCGCGCAACAATAGCTTTCAATGCCTCTGGCGTTGTTCTCATATTGGGAAGCCCACGTTTAGCGGCTTCTTTCTGCCATTCCTCAGTGTAGTTATCGCCATCAAACAGTACACGCTTGTGTTTCGTAACTATGTTCTGCAGGATCTTCTGCAATGCCTCATTAAAGTCCTCACCCTCCGTGTTAGCACTTTCGAGCGTGGTACAAATTTCATCAAGCGCTTCTGCCATAATGGTATTAAGAACAATATTCGCCCCGGCGCAACTTTGATTCGAACCTACCGCTCGAAATTCAAACTTGTTGCCGGTAAACGCGAATGGCGAAGTCCTGTTACGGTCAGTGGCATCCCTCGGCAAAGACGGTAATGATGAAACTCCTATCTGTATCGTCCCTCCATTTTTGGAGCTTTTTGTTCGACCTTTTTCCAATTGTTCAATGACATCCGTCAATTGGTCGCCGAGAAATATTGATATAATGGCTGGTGGCGCTTCATTGGCCCCCAGCCTGTGATCATTTCCGGCAGATGCGACAACGGCACGCAACAGGTCAGCGTGCGTATCCACGGCTTTGATCAAGGCGCAAATAACCGTCAGAAACTTCGCGTTCTCGTGCGGATTATCTCCCGGAGTAAGCCAGTTCTTACCATCCGGACCTACGATAGACCAGTTATTGTGTTTGCCGGACCCGTTTACACCGGCAAAAGGTTTTTCATGTAAAAGACAAGCAAACCCATGTCTTTCAGCCACTTCACGCAACACATCCATAGTCAGCATATTGTGATCGACAGCAAGATTCTGTTCCTCAAAAACCGGTGCCACTTCAAATTGTCCGGGACACACCTCGTTATGTCGTGTCTTTGCAGGTATCCCCAGCCGCCATAGCTCCTTGTCCAGTTCATACATGAAAGACATCACCCGGCTTTTAATGGCTCCAAAATAATGGTCTTCCATCTGCTGATGCTTGACCGGCGTTCTCCCAAAAAGAGTTCTGCCAACCTGTGTGAGATCCAGCCGTTTGTTAAAAAACTTTTTGTCTATCAGAAAATACTCCTGTTCCGGTCCGAGCGTGGCGCCAGCTCTACTGCCATTAAATTCTATATTGAATAACTTTGCCAAACGGCACACTTGTTTGGACAACGCTTCCATTGAACGGAGAAGCGGTGTTTTCTTGTCAAGAGCTTCGCCATGATATGCGCAAAATACCGTCGGAATACACAAAGTCGAACCGCCAATACCCTTTTTGATGAACGCCGGACTCGTTGGATCCCACGCCGTATAACCGCGAGCTTCAAATGTCGCCCTTAAGCCGCCCGATGGAAAACTAGATGCGTCAGGCTCCCCTCTTATAAGCTCCGATCCTGAAAAGCTCGCCGTCGCACCACCATCCCGGTCCGGCATTAAGAATGAATCATGCTTTTCAGCCGTTGCCCCGGTCAATGGTTGAAACCAATGCGTAAAATGAGTAGCACCTTTCTCCAACGCCCATGTTTTCATTGCCTCCGCTACTTCATCGGCTATACCGGCATCCAACGTTAAACCGGAATTAATAGTTTTTATAAGAGAAGAATACGCGTTTTCTGAAAGGTAATTACGCATTACCTTGGGCGAAAAAGTATTTTCTCCAAAGCCTGCTAACAATATATTTTCCTTTGTTTCTAACATTTCCATACCCTTTCTATAGAACAAACTTTATAATTAACGTAATCATCAATACATGAACGTACGCAAGAGCCATACCAATACAGCTCAAGGCTAATCTTATTAATCACAACCAATTGACATTCAACGGTTTGCCGATTATAAGCAGAATATTGATCTGTGCGCCTGCCTTACATTTTTGCAAGTATAGGCATTTTAATAAGACAAAATTGTCGTAGTTTATGTTCTGTTGCCCTGGCGTGCATTCTTCATGAATAATGTGCGCTAGATACCGTATCAATCCCTCATGCAATCCGAACAAAAGAACTCAATCAACCTATTGCCTCACAGCCCCTTTCTCCTGTTCGAATCCGCACACATTCCTCCATGTTCATAATGAATATCTTGCCATCACCTATTCTCTGCATACGCCCACCCTTGGTAATAGCGTCAATCGTTGGTTCCAGAAAGTTGTCATTAACGGCTATCTCCAGCTTAACTTTCCGCAGGAGATTTCCAGCTTCCTTATGACTTCTGTATACTTCGGCAATGCCCCTTTGGCGACCACGCCCCATAACGGTAGAAACGGTAACCAAATGAATCTCATTTTCCTCCAGCAACCGCAAGACCGGCTCAAGACGATCCGGTTGAATTATTGCAATTATATATTTCATATTATCTCTCCTGTTTATTCAATCATTGTATAAGCGGTTTCTTTGTGTTGAGTTAAATCCAGGCCAATACGTTCCTCGTGTATACTGACGCGCAAACCAACCAGGGCATCCACAAGTTTCAGCAGGACAAAAGAAATCACAAAGGAAAATACAATTGTTACCAGTACAGCTTTGAACTGAATGATCAACAATTCTCCGTTCCCGTAAAACAATCCATTATTGCCAGCATCATTAATACTCTTTTGAGCCCACAGCCCAGTTGCTAAAGCACCCCAAATGCCACCAATTCCATGAACACCGAAAGCATCAAGGGCATCGTCATATTTGAATTTAGCTTTAACAAAAGTAACGAATATGAAACATATAATGCTTGATCCCAGCCCAATCCACATTGCATCAATAGCTGAGACAAACCCACAAGCCGGCGTGATAGCTACAAGCCCGGCCACGGCGCCTGTAATAATACCCAGTGTTGTTGGTTTTTTGTGAATCAACCAATCCAAAC
>JAQBFJ010000288.1:0-9659 GCA_032123435.1 Verrucomicrobiota bacterium | reverse complement strand
CATTCCTTGACCAGCGCCACTGCATCGGTGCACGTCAACCGTTCCTGAATCGTTATTGTGGTATTCATGCACCATGGTATAACAAATGCCGCATCACTTGTCCCGAACTTTTTTCGGGGTCAGGCGCAGAGCTAGGCTCCAAGACTGTGTTCGGTTTTCTTCACCGAAGGCGAGCCCAGAGTACGCAATCGCCTGCGTTCTGCGACGTTCGGCATAGATACTATAGCCGAACATCTGGCTCCTTGGCGCTTACGCATTCTGAACTCGTGCAATAAGCAGGTTAACGCAATAATGGCCGGGGAAAACCGGCTTGATCCTTATTTACGCGTATAGGAACTTGGGTTGACTATGGCTTTTTTGAACGCTATTGTCATTCTAGAAAAAACACCAATCCGGGATTAAATTGTAATTTGCACTGATGCGAAGGTTTGGCTGGAATGATTGATTAATTTATCTGCTGTATGGGGGTAGTAATTGCATCACTGGAAACGAAATGTAACGTTCATCTGGATGTCACAGTTTCTCAGCATTATGGGTTTTTCGTTTGGTGTGCCGTTCGCTCCGTATTTCATGCAGGAGCTTGGTGTAAATGATCCTATCAAGCTAAAAATGTGGATTGCTCTGTTTGGGGCCGTAACACCATTGGCTATGGCTTTTTTTGCTCCCGTCTGGGGTATTCTTGCCGACCGGCATGGGCGACGTCTTATGTTGTTGAGGGCTAATTTTGCCGCTTCGATAATCCTGCTGTTAATGGGCACGGTAACCAGTCCATTGCAACTGGTATTGCTCAGGTTGATGCAGGGCGCGTTTACCGGCACAATGACCGCGGCACAGGTAATGGTGGCAGTCAATGCGCCGTCAAACCGCAGTGGCGTTGCTCTGGGGACGTTAAGTGCCGCAGTGTATTCAGGCAGTATGACAGGAATGTTCCTCGGCGGGATATTTGCGAATCTTTTCGGGTATCGTAATGCGTTCTTTGTGTCCGGCTTTCTTCTGCTTCTGGGTGGTTGTCTTGTCATTTTTGGAACGGTCGAAAAAGCTGATAGACATGATGGTGACGCTGAGATCAAACTGCATAAAATAAAAGGAAGAAGCTTGTCGCAGTTAAAGATTGCGCTTCCGATTCTTCTGTTAATTGCTGTTATAGCGTTTGTTCGTCAATTCGACACTTCGTTCTTGTCATTGCTGGTCCAGGAGATACACGGTAAACTTCAAGGTGTTTCCTTGTGGACGGGGACGATTGGCGCGATAAGCGGGGTGGCTGGTTTATGTTCAGGTATATTGCTGGGGCGATTAGCGGATCGAGTATCGCCGTCAAAGGTTGCGATATTATCAGCGCTTGGCGCATCCGTGTTCATGATTGTGCAAGGACTTGCGCGCGGATTCGGGCTTCTTTTTCCGGCGCGGTTTGGAATGGTTTTCTGTGCCGGCGGGCTTGATCCCATGTGTCAGATCTGGCTTGCCAAAACGACGCCGGAAAAACAGCGTGGCATGATATTTGGCTGGGCAGGCACGGCTAAAGCGATTGGTCTTGTGGCAGCTCCGCTTATGAGCGGAGCAGTAGCCTGCTGGCTGGGGATCAGGGCGATTTATTTTACAGGCAGTATTCTGTTTTTTCTTCTAATTTTTGTGATAAAAGCAACGATGGGTCGAACAGGGAGCGGTGTTAATGGTACGAAATAATGAAACAAGGTTTTGTATCCTTCGTGTATTTTGATAAGGATAATAAACAACATATGTTTTTAAAGTCAGATGGAGACATGTAGTTTATGAAAGCAATGGTGCTTACCGGGCTAAAGCAAATGGACGTTATGGAAGTGCCGGATCCGCGCATAGGGTGTGATGCCGATGTGTTGATCAGGGTTGGGGTTGTGGGTGTTTGCGGGTCGGATGTGCATTATTATGTTTCAGGCAGAATAGGTAGTCAGATTGTTAAATATCCGTATCGTGTCGGACATGAATTTGCGGGAATTGTTGAAGATGTGGGAAAGGGAGTTAAAAGAGTCAAACGGGGTGATCGTGTTGCGGTAGACCCGGCGATATCTTGTGGCGAGTGTGATCAATGCAGGGCTGGCCGGTCTCATACGTGCCGAACTCTTCGTTTTCTTGGTTGTCCGGGTCAGGCGGAAGGATGTTTATCCGAATATATTGTTATGCCGGAGGAGTGTTGTTTTCCGGTATCGCAGGATATGACATTGGAGAAGGCGGCTTTGGCGGAGCCTCTTTCAATAGGTTTGTATTCCACGCTTTTTCTGGAACGCATGACCGGCGCATGTATAGGCATTCTTGGATGCGGGCCAATAGGATTAAGTGTGCTTTTGTCCGCGATTGCCGGTGGTGCGAAAAAAATATACGTTACAGATAAAATAGATAGTCGGCTGAATGCAGCAAAGGGCGCGGGTGCATGTTGGACTGGCAACCCGGATCGGCAGGATGTTGTGGCAGAGGTCGTGGCTTCTGAGCCGGGTCTACTGGACGCTGTTTTTGAGTGTTGTGGCAGTCAGGAGGCGTTGGATCAGGCGATTCAGTTGTTGAAGCCAGGCGGGAAATTGATGATTGTCGGTATCCCGTCCGAGGAGAAGATTTCTTTTTCCATAGACAGTATAAGGCGAAAAGAGATTTGTATTCAGAATGTCCGCCGTCAAAATGACTGCATGCAGGCGGCAGTGGATCTTATTCAGAGCGGGCGGGCGGATGTAGATTTCATGCTTACGCACAGGTTTCCATTCAAGGATACTAAAAAAGCTTTTGATGTTGTAGCCGGGTATCAAGAAGGCGTGGTCAAAGCAATGATTATTCTTGATCAAAATATAGAATAGAAACAAAGGAGGTATTGTTGTGAGTGATGGTTTTCGTTTCAGTGCGTGTGTTCTCATGGCTGTTCTGCTGTCCGGATGTGGGCGTGAGGCGGGGATGGTGTCTGAAAAGGCGGGTGGGAAGGGGCAATATGAAATAGCTGTTATTCCAAAGGGTACCACTCATGTATTCTGGAAGACTGTTCATGCCGGTGCGGAAAAGGCCGCTAAGGAATCGGATGTTAAGATTATCTGGATGGGAGCAGAGAAGGAGGATGACAGGAAACAGCAAATTGATGTGGTTCAGAACTTTATCAGTCGGGGTGTGAATGCGATCGTTCTTGCTCCGCTTGATGATGTGGCTCTCGTTATGCCAGTGGCTACGGCGGTAAGCCGTGGAATTCCGGTTATTATAATTGATTCTGGTCTTAAAAAAGCTGGTCAAAGCAGTTTTGTGGCGACGGATAATGTTGAAGGCGGACGCGCCGGAGCGCGCAGGCTTGCTGAAGTAATGGGTGGGCAAGGCAAGGCAATCATGCTCCGTTATAATGAAGGGTCTGCAAGCACACACGAGCGTGAGGAAGGGTTCCTTGAGGAAATGGCGGCGAAGTTTCCCGGCATAGAGATGGTGTCAACGGATCAATATGGCGGTGTTACCAAGGAATCTGCGTTGCAAGCTTCGCAGAATTTGTTAAGCAAATATGGCGAGCAGATACAGGGCATTTTCTGTCCAAATGAGTCAAGCACATTTGGCATGATGCGCGCTTTGCAAATTTCAGGGTATGCTGGCAGGATTAAATTTGTCGGATTTGATGCCAGCCAGGCGTTAGTGGAAGGCATGCGCAGTGGTCATATTCAGGGATTAATAGCGCAGGATCCTTTTGATATGGGATATCAGGGTGTGAAAACGGCGATAGCTGTTCTTAATAGTGAAAAAGTGGAAATGCGTATTGCCACACGGCTTGCCACGATAACTCCTGAAAACCTTAATTCGCCAGATGTCAAAGAACTGGTTGAGCCTGAACTGGAAAAGTGGCTGAAATAATTTCCGGTTAATCTTTGAAACAGATTCATGCTGTCTGTTGCGTCCGTGTTCGATAGCCGGGCCTTTTTGTGAGGAAAAGCAAGTGAAAAAGATGCGGGCCGGGATGGCGCTTGAGTTGAGTGGGATCAGTAAGACTTTTGGAGTTACCTGTGCGCTTAGAAATGTTGGTTTCAGCGTACCTGTCGGTGAGGTCCATGCGATTATCGGCGAGAACGGGGCTGGCAAAAGCACTCTTATGAAAATATTGAGCGGCGCGTATCGTGCTGATGCGGGGCGTATACGCATAGAGGGACGAGAATGCGTCATAGACTCGCCGGCGGCTGGACGGGTTCATGGCATTGCGATGATTTATCAGGAGTTGACGCTGGTTCCGCACCTTACTGTGGCGGAAAACATGACTCTTGGCATGGAATCTACGCGTTACGGATTTATTCGCAGGTGTGATCGCAGTATCAATGAAGCTTTGGGGTTGTTGGGTCATGCCGGTTTGTCCTGTGACACAAAGGTTGGATCTTTGACCATTGGAATTCAACAGATTGTGGAAATCGCGCGGGCGCTTGTGAGTAACGCCAGGATTATTATCATGGATGAACCAACAAGTTCGCTTTCTTCCGATGATACCCGTGTTCTTTTCAATGTGATTCGGCGCCTCAAGTCTGCGGGCATTTCGATTATTTATATCAGTCATTTTCTTGAAGAGGTGATGGAGGTTGCCGACTCGTATACTGTGCTTCGTGATGGTGAATCGGCTGGAACAGGTAAAATCGCAGGGACGGATATATCAAAGATCATCAAGATGATGACGGGTCGCACATTGAATGAAATGTTTCCGCATGTTGAGCATAAGACCGGAGATGTGTTGTTGAAAGTTACAGGATTGACCGGCGCCAACGTTCCGCGCGGCATATCGTTCGAGTTGCATAGAGGCGAGATACTAGGCATTGCGGGGCTGATTGGAGCCGGGCGTTCTGAAACTTTGCGTGGCATTTTTGGCCTTGATAAAAGTCAAGAAGGCTGGATTGCTGTTAGTGGAAGGAGTGGACTGAGTGCCTGCAGAATGCGGCCATGGCTTGCTTTAAAGATGGGGGTGGATTATCTGAGTGAAAACAGAAAGGAAGAAGGATTGGCGGAGGGAATGTCAGTAGCCTCGAATGTCACAATGTCATCATTGAACCGTTTTGCCGGTCTGAGTGGTTACGGCATTTTAAGGAAAGGGCGTGAAAGAACGGTTGTTCAGGAATGGATAAGAAAAATGAACATTCGCTGTGAGGATTCGACTCAACGCGTGTCGAGTCTTTCGGGTGGCAACCAGCAGAAAGTAGCGGTTGCCCGGATGCTGGAAATGGGGAGAGACATAGTGCTTCTGGATGAACCTACCAGGGGCATAGATGTGGGCAGTAAGGTTGATATATATAAGCTGATCGGTAATTTAGCGGCAGAAGGAAAAGGGGTAATCTTTGTTTCCTCATATTTACCGGAATTACTGGGAATCTGTGATACAGTGGGAGTGATGCATCGTGGCGTTATGAGTGCGGTACGGCCCGTATCCGAGTGGACTGAACATGATATTATGATGACAGCCATGTCAGGATCAACGCGCGTGTAGTTGTGGTGGGGTGTTAATGAAGATAAAATTTCGTGAGTTATTTTCGGCATTGGGTCCGTTTCTTGGTTTGTTTCTTGTCTACACTATTTTTTTTGTATGTGCTCCTGAAAGTTTCCGTACTTTATACAATACAAAAACATTTTTGACGCAAGCTGTAATTGTGGGCATAGGCGCATTAGGCATGACGCTGGTCATTATCAGTGCTGGCATTGATTTGAGTGTAGGATCCCTGATAGCGCTGGGAACTGTTATTACCGGATTGGTTCTAAGACAGTGGGGTAATATTTCGGGAACAGAAATGTGGCTTCCTTGCGTGGCGGCGCTGGGTGCGGTGTTGGTTTGTGCCTTCTGCGGATTTCTTAACGGGATCATGATTTCCTGTTTCCGAATAGTACCGTTTATAGTAACGCTTGGCATGATGCAGATCGCGCGTGGCACGGCTAAAGGATTAGCTGGGCAGACGACTGTTAACTGTGGAACGAACTGGCTGAACAGCCTTATGGTTGTTGAGCCCAGAATGAACGTCTGGTACTCAGCGGCCCCGGGTGTCTGGATCATGATTGTTCTTGCCTGCGTGATGTTCATTGTATTGCGTTATACCGTATTTGGCAGATATGTGTTCGCAACAGGATCAAATGAAGCGACGGCGAGATTGTGCGGCATCAGGGTAGGCTTGCAGAAAGTATGGATATATACGATCTGTGGAATGTTCGCGGGTATTGCCAGTGTTATGCAGTTCGCCAATTTAACTCTGGGTGATCCGACGGCGGCTATTGGCATGGAGCTGGATATTATAGCGGCTGTGGTGATTGGCGGTGGATCATTGAGCGGTGGTGAGGGCAGTATTGCCGGATCAATTGTTGGGGCTCTTATAATGGCCGTTTTGCGGAACGGTTGTACGCTGGTGGGGGTTCCCAATTATGTTCAGAATATTGTTATTGGCGTCATAATTGTTGCCGCCGTCGGCATAGACCGGTTCAAGCACAATAAACAGAAGTAATCAGAAACTCTTATCTGTATGCCAGTTCATTTGAGAGCTCAAGGTATAGCTTGATGCCTTCCGGCGACACGTTCCAGGGAATATGGTTGCCAATGCACATCATATAACCGCCGGACATTTTGCCTGTTTCCACCATGGATTCGACCATTTTCCGGATTTCCGCCGGATTATTACGCATCAGTATACGGTTATCTCCTTCACCGGCAATGAACGGGTTGTCGTATTTACGGGCGATGGCCTTGTAGTCGGTAAAAGGTTCACTGATAATACCGCGAGCGCCGCATGCCATAACGTCATCCGCAAAAGCGTTGACGCAGCCATCCACCATGAAGATTACCTCTTTGCCGGCATTCTTGAGTATACCCCAGAATTCCTCGTAGCGCGGGAATATGTACTTGTGCATCCATTGCGGACTGCACACTGGTCCATTTGACAACACGATGTCATCATGGCATGTGACAAAGTTTATTGGTAATCTCGCGAAAGCCCTGAAGACACGGCGATTGATTTCCGCGAACTCGTCCATGATCCGTTCGAATTCAGGTTCGAGGCAGATAGACAGAAAATTTTCATATCCGAATGTAAGCAAAGGCCACATGAACATTGTATTGTAGAAAGAAGTGTCGGCTGACGATCCTTCGGGTGCTTTGTCTTTCCATTCTGCGGGGTAGTGTTTTCTATATCGCTGGTAAATAATTTCTTCACTGCTGTAATCGCCGTCTTCAACAACGTTCCATCCGGAAAAATCAGCTTGTTTCAACGGACTGAAGTTAAGCATTTCTTCTACGTTTTTGAACCGGTGTCCGGCGACCTCCTGCTGCCAGTTATCGCGGTAGGAATCACCCCATCGTCCTTTTGACTGGTCTTTTTGCGTTTCCGGGCGCGGCTTCGGGTTGTCATTTTCAGGTATACCCAGGCCGAGCTGGGGATACAGTTCCTTAAGTTTGGTTCGGCATGAGCGTGGGTGGTCATAATAATCTATGCCGGAGAGATAGGTTTCGGCGTCCGGGCATGACCAATGTTCCCAATGAATAATTTTTTTGGGTCCTTTTCCCATGAATGTCATATATCTATAATCAGTCATTGCTATTCTCCTTTTTCCGGTTTGTATACGAATTTGCTGCGAACTTTATCAATAAAAGCCTGGTTTGGGGAATGGATTTACTGCAGATAATGATGGATTATTTACAGGTATTGTGATATTGCTTGTTCGTAACAGCTTGTAATTAAGCAGTAATAGTGTGTGAGGCAAATAAATATTTACATATGAATAGAAATTCCATGCTTTGGTCTTTGAAAGTGGAGCTTAGTATTGTGAACCGGATTGTATGTGATCGTTCGTGGGCTGCCGGCGGGCAATTAGAGCATACGGATCCTTTTGGCAGGTTGTACTATCTGAGGTCGGGAGAGGGTATTGTGAGGCATCATGGCCGGATTTTTCATTTAAGACCGGGTTATCTTTTCGCGATTCCGGCTTATACGTCTTCGCGTTATTTGTGTCCGAAGAAAATGGATTTATCCTATATTCATTATATTGCGACGATTTTCGACGGCATGGAGCCTTTCCGGTTTTTTGGATGGGATTATGTGGTCAAGGTAAAAAACATTTCGGAAATGGACATGTTATGGAGCAAACTTCTGGTGCGATCTGGAGTCGGCAGTAACGCGCATGAGTTGGAGTCGGACGGTATTCTACGTTTAATGTTGGCCATGTTTGCCGGAACGTCAGTGCTTAATAAAGACTCTCGATTGCAGAACGTGCGGCGGTTTCAACCTGTCTTTTCATATGTTGAGAATAATTTACGGGAGGTAATAAGGCTTGAGGACATGGCGAGGCTCGTGCATTTGCAGGCTACGTATTTTTCAAACTTGTTCACAAAAATGATGGGTCTGTCGCCGATTGCTTATGTTAATTATCAGAGGATAAAACGCAGTCAGGATCTTCTGCGCAGGAAGGATCTGACCTTGCGTGAAGTAGCTGACGAGGTTGGTTTTGAAGACGAGTTTTATTTTTCGCGTGTTTTCAAAAAACAAACGGGGTTATCTCCATCGCGCTATCGCAATCAGAAAAAGCTGGAAGGGTAAGAAAGGGGATGGTTTTGTAATTGCCTGGGGGTGTTCCGGTTGCTAGCATTCCTCGGACGATAAAGAAAAGAACAGGGATGTTTTTTATGCCGGAAAAAAGAAAGAGGGGTGGCGATGAGTGCTGTATTTGATGATGGTGTTAAAGTTTTGTTTCAAGGGGACAGTATTACAGACGCGGGGCGCGTGTATGATGATCCTGCAAGTTTAGGTTCGGGTTACGCTTACATTGCGGCGTCCTGGTTTTCAGCGCTGTATCCTGAAAAACGCATTTCGTTTTTGAATCGCGGCATCAGTGGCAACAGGGCTGAAGATCTGGTGAACCGCTGGCAGAAAGACTGTATGGATCTGAAGCCGGACTGGATATCCATCATGATAGGAATCAATGATACATGGCGGGCGTTTGACAGCAATGATCCAACATCCACTGAGTCATATGAAAACTCATACAGACAAATACTTAAATCCGCGAAGAAGAATCTGAACGCGCGTTTTATTTTAATGGAGCCTTTTGTTCTGCCTTATCCTGAAGATCGCAAGCAATGGCGAAAAGACTTGGATCCAAGAATAGGGGTAATGCATAAGATGGCTGATGAATTTGATGCTGTCATAGTAAAGTTGGACAGTATTTTTGCTGATGCGGCAAAAAGAAGGGAGCCGTCATATTGGGCTTCTGACGGAGTTCATCCTACGGGCGCAGGTCACGCGCTGATTGCCATATCCTGGCTCAAAGCTGTGGGTGCGGCATAGCTGGCGTCTGGCACGGTTGGGCACGGTCTGCCAAAACAATGAAACAGGCCTGTAAAACGGCCTGAAAAAGATGCAGGAAAATTGTTGCATTTCATTTCCACAAGTAACACCATTCTCACCAATATCATTTAATTAATTCGCGTGCAGGCTTGAAGGTGAATGTTGGGAAACACAGAAAGGGTATGGTGTTGGCATGAAACGTTTCAAGAGGGCGAAGGACATAAAGGTTGGCGTGATTGGTTACGGCGGCGCGTTCAACATGGGGAAACAACATCTGAAAGAGATGGAACGTGCGGGGATGAAGCCGTTCGCGGTGTGTGAAATTGATAAGAGCAGGCTGGCTGTTGCTGAGAAAGATTTTCCCGGTATTGAAACATATAC
>JAQBFJ010000287.1:0-16374 GCA_032123435.1 Verrucomicrobiota bacterium | reverse complement strand
CTTGATCGTGAACGGAAAAAGTAGCATGAATCCTTATTTTACTATTTTGAGGGCTGACCCCTCAGTCTGGCCTATTTTGAGGGCTGACCCCTCAGTCTGGAACTTTTCATGTGTGACCCCTCAGTCTGGAAAGTCAGGTGGCAGATTGACGAACTGGTCCTGCTGCAACAATGCGGAGAAGCTCGAAAACGTGTGAAGTCCAAACTCCGTTAGATACTTGCGGACAGGTTCTGTCATGTTGATCCTTTTCGGCGAACTTATTATTATACCGACTAGGCTTGGTCAGCCTAACACTTTTTCTCTAAAACAACGAAATCATCTTTTTTCCATTGAAAACATTGGCTAATACTTAGATTCGAACCCGTTTTCTGCTCCAGCTAAAGCCGACGGGCGAAACAAATACCCAGCGTCAATTCCTTATTTTGTTATTTTTGGGGCTGACCCCTCAGTCCGACAGCTATGTCAGCGATGGGGCTCCCTATCCCGATTATCCCCCGATTATCTCATTCAGTCCTTCGACAATAAGATCAAGTTCTTCGGGAGAAGTTCTGCCTATTTTTTTTGTGAGTCTTTGGACAGAAAGGGTTCTGATCTGGCTTATTTTTGCCCATGACTTTTTGGGGAGGTTGGGGCTGTCCAGTTCCAGATTGAGAGGAAATCCGGCCCGCTGTGGCTGGCTTGTGAGGGCAACAGCTATGACAGTGCCGGAACGTTCGTTGAAAACATCGTGACTGAGAATCAAAACGGGACGCAAGCCAGCCTGCTCATGACCTTTTGTCGGGTTTAGATCTGCCCAGACAATGTCACCTCTTAATATTCGGGCCATGAGTTAACCTCCGAACTAAGCCCTTCTTCTGCCATAGCTTGCTCAAAACTCTTATTGAGTTTTGAGCACTCTTGCGCAAGACGGTGGTGATCAAGTCTTGCCAATTTGTCCGAGACAGCTTCCTGAATTGCTTTGCTGCGATTCGGGAAGACGTGAGACCTGACTAAGCGATCAAGCTTGTCGAGAAGTCCCTCTTCGATTGTGATAGCAACTTTTGCGGTGCTCATTTCTATTTTCTCCAGTATTACAATATATCATACTACGCTGGATGGCACATGGCAAGTGTTTATTTTCGCATTCTTTTCTTTAGGGATAACGCTTCGCTTCACAGTTTTTCAATTCCGCGCGCGATTTAAAAAATATGATGCAACAATTTATTCTGCAATTCTTGTAAGCGCTCCCGGGCTACAGGATCAATGGCAAGACAACTACAGAGTGTTCACCGAGTTCCGAAGAACTGGTGATATTCGGTAGGTTTGCGCCTGGCCTTTCGGTTTAGTCCAAGTCTTTCCATACCCGGGAACAAATTCATTTTTACAAACACCATCGACAATCTGCAATCCGATTCTGGATCAGACACGCGAAAGATTGTTCTCTCTTTCACTTTGATCATGCAGAACAACTTAATTTTAGACAGACATGTCGGAAGTGCTGGAAAGGGCGTTGCAAGTCCGGCATACCTGCTGTTTTTGTTCATTGTTTCATTAATTGTCTACAGGGATAATAGGTCATAACAAGCCCACTTTGCAAGCTGTTATTCTGTCTTTCGATTTTATGTTTATCGACGGTTTGCGTCGGCAACTTGGTCGATACTTAAATAAGAGGATGACCCCTTTGTCCCCTGATTGGGAGGAAGAAAGAAGACTCAGACAGGATGAACAGGAAGAGACAGGATGGGATAAGAAAGAAGAGAGTTTTTGACCCGCCTGCAGCGCTTGAAGCCGCAGGCAATGCGGGCAGGCAGGATTACAGGATAGACAGGAAATCCAAGATGGGTGAAGGGAGATTGAATATCCAATAACCAACAAGGAATATCGGACTTGACCCTAGAGAACTACGCTGGGACGAAGCCGGCCCAGATCTCCCTTGAAAAACCGGACCTACTATAATAGGATAAGAGTTTTCATGGTAACAGGATCAGGAACTGCAAAACGAAAAGGGGAAACATCCATGGCGGGCATTTTTAAGGCATACGATATTCGCGGTATTTATCCGGACGTGCTCAACGAAGATATGGCAACAAAAATAGGACGCGCGTTTGTAACTCTGTTAAAATGTAAAAAAGTTGTTGTCGGCCGCGATATGCGCCCTCATTCAATACCCCTTTTCAACGCGCTGGCCAAAGGACTCACCATGCAGGGCGCCGATGTCGTTGATCTCGGACTATGCACCTCGCCAATATGTTATTATGGTAACGGACTGCTTAACGCCGATGCCGGAGTAATGATTACCGCCTCTCATAATCCCGGCGAATGGAACGGTTTTAAGCTGACACGTCAACAGGCAATACCCATAAGCAGTGCTACCGGCATAAACGATATCGAACGGATAGTATCCGACAACTCCTTCAATCCGCCCGCCCGGGAACCAGGCTCAATTTCAAGCGCCAATGTGCTTGAGGAATACATTCAGCATGTGGCAAGAATGGCTGACCTCAAACGTCCGGTAAAAATTGCCGCCGACATGGCCAACGCCATGGGCATATACGAATCAAAGGCGCTCGAAAACATCATAAAGATTGATCCGTTATTCGACACATTGGACGGAACATTTCCCAACCATGAAGCCAATCCTTTAAAGGCGGAAACCCTTGAACCACTGCAGGCAATGATACGCAAAGGTTCCTACGACTTTGGCGTAGCTTTCGACGGCGATGCCGACAGGGCCGGCTTCGTTGATGAAAAAGGCAACATTGTCCCCATGGATATGATCACCGCGCTCATAGCTCAGGACATTCTATCAAAAGAGAAAGGTGTCATTTTCTATGATCTGCGCAGTAGTTGGACGGTTAAAGAAATAATAGAGAAAAACGGCGGCACCCCAATGATGTCACGGGTAGGTCACACATTCATTAAACAACAGATGCGCGATAACAACGCCATTTTTGCAGGTGAACTGTCCGGCCATTACTATTTCCGCTCAAATTATTTCACCGAAAGCTCAGCCATGGCCGTTATCAGTGTAGCTAATATTGTCAGCAAAGCCGGAAAGCCGCTTTCTGAACTTGTCGCGCCGTTACAGCGTTATTCCGCCAGTGGCGAAATCAATTCAAAAGTAAAAGACACCGATAAAGTATTAGCCCATTTGAAAGAAAAATACAGTGATGGCAAAATGCTGGAACTAGACGGCATAAGTGTTGAATACGCCGACTGGTGGTTCAATGTTCGCTGTTCAAACACCGAACCGCTCATCAGGCTCAATCTGGAAGCCAAGACAGCCGCCATGATGGCGCAGAAACGTGATGAAATCCTCGCCATCATACGGGCCTAACCACTTGAATACAGTTTCTTCTTACCACGGAGTTCACGGAGATCTGGAGGAGAAAGATAAGAGAAGAGAGTTTTTGACCCGGCTTCGTACGCAATAGCGAGCTACGCCGAGGCAGGCAGGAAGGTACGGAGAAGAAAGAAGAGAGTTTTTGACAGGATGAACAGGATTTACAGGGATTGGATTCGTTAAATATCAATAGACTAATAACTCTATTGATATTTAACGACCATTTCTGATTCAGCAACTGAAAACCTTTGGTCTTTGCGGTATCTGCTTATTGAGCCGACAATCTTCTTCCATCGGAAGCACTGTTCAAGAAATCTGCAGATATTCTTATCCAGATTTCTTGAACGATCTTTTTCTTTATCCCGTAGATCCTGTCCTCGGACCCGGAAGGTCCTCCGGACCTGAGGGGAAGGGCTCCAGCCCTGAGGGCGGACCTGAGGGTAATCCTGTCAAAAATACTCTCCCGGCTTCGTCTAACGAGTTACGTCGGGGCAGGTATGAAGGTTCAGGAATTGACAAGGGCAGAGGAATTGATAAATAAAAACGAAGACATGATTCGGAGTAAATGGAATGAAGTCTTTAATTCATGACGTGCAAGTAACAGCACAAAATGTATCCGTTAAGGACGGTTGGATTATAATCCGTTTGGAAGATGACAGGGAGATTCGTTTTCCTGCGAAAAAAATCGTCGTCTAGCCAATGGGGCCCCCGGCAAACTGAGTAATGTTAAACTCGTTTGCGGAGGTACGGGACTGCATTGGCCTGACTTGGATGAGGACCTTTCTGTTGCCGGTATATTGGAAGGTCGTTTTGGGCAGTAGGGAATAAATGTTGTTTTGTGCTATCTATAAGCCCATCCCGCGCATTGCCGGAAAAGTCCGTTGATAAAATACGGTAAATCAAGGTGTAATCTGTCCGTCAAGCCGCATTCATGGGCGTGAGGTTTCCATTCTGTCTTACTGACAGTAAGTCCGCATATTTCATGCAGAATCGCATGCATGTGGGATAAGAAGTTGTGAAATAAGCGGGCAAGTAGGTTCTTGATCTGGGAAAGGTTTTGCCTGATACTGTATTCCTTTTATAAAGGACACTGGTGGTTCTTGAGATTAATGAAAGGCTGTGACAATGTCGGTTAGAGTAAGATTTGCGCCAAGTCCAACGGGTAATGTGCATATTGGCAATATACGGACGGCGATATTTAACTGGCTGTTCGCGCGTCATGAAGGCGGTAAGTTCCTTCTGAGGGTGGAGGATACTGACCGTGACCGTTCAACGCCCGAAGCTTTGCAGGCCGTGCTGGACGCGCTTAACTGGCTGGGAATAAATTATGATGAAGAGCCGTTGTACCAATCCGGGCGGATAGAAGCCCATCTGGCAATCGCGGAAAAACTTGTTCAAAACGGACATGCTTATAAAGAGGATAAGGGTGGAACCGGTAAGGGGGATTGCACAATATTTAAAATGCCCGGCAAGGACGCGGTTTACACCGACCTGGTTAAAGGAGAGCTTCGCAAGGAGGCAAAGGATCTGAAGGATTTTGTGATAGTGCGCTCGGACGGTACACCGACATTTCATCTGGCTAATATTGCTGATGATATTGAAATGCGGATCACGCATATTATCCGCGGCGATGATCACGTTGAGAATACATTCAAGCATGTCGCGCTTTATGAGGCGCTGGGCGTTACGCCTCCGAAATACGGGCATCTTCCGATGATTGTCAACGCGCAGGGCAAGCCGTATTCAAAGCGGGATGGGGCGGCTTTTGTAGGTGATTTCAAAGCCAAAGGGTTTCATCCGGACGCGCTTTTTAATTATCTGGCACTGTTGGGCTGGTCGCCGGGTGATGACCGTGAGAAGATGACGCGGCAGGAGATGATTGAGGCATTCACGCTGGACCGGGTGAAAAGCGGCCCTAGTCAGATGGATCTGGTAAAGCTCACGCATATGAACGCTGAATATGTCGCGGAAATGACGCTGGACGACTTTATCGCGCGCGTGAAGGACGTTCTGGCCGGTACGGAATGGGCGCTGAACGCCGATGAATCTTATTTCAGAAAAGTTGCCGAATTGATGCAGTCACGGACGCATTTGTATTCGTACGCGAGTGGATGGAAATATTTCTTTGCCGATGATTTTGATTATGAAGAGAAACCGGTTAATAAAGGACTTAAAAAGGATGGCGTCGGGCAGGTTCTGATCAATCTGGTGGCCGGACTTGAGGGAGTTGATTTCTTAACGGCTGAAATAGAAAAAGTTATTCACACGGCGGAAGTCGCCGCCGGTGTTAAGCAAGGGAAATTAAATTTCAGTATACGCGTCGCGGTGACAGGTTGTGCGACGGGTGCGGGACTTTATGAGACGATGGTATTGCTGGGCAGGGAAAAGGTTTTGAAACGGCTGAAGTACGCCGCGGACAATTTCTGTGGTTGATGATAAAATGGAGTGCAGTATGACGGAAGAGACTTCTGATTTCATAAGGGACATTATCAGGGCTGATATTGAAGCTGGAAAAAACGGCGGGAAAGTTGTTACGCGTTTTCCGCCGGAACCGAACGGCTACCTTCATATCGGGCATGCCACGGCATTCTGTCTTGATTTTGGCGTAGCGGAAGATTTTGGCGGGCGCTGTCATCTGCGGTTCGACGACACTAATCCTGAGAAAGAAGACGTGGAATATGTTAACGCCATCAAGGAAGATATCAGGTGGCTGGGGTTCGACTGGGGTAAGCACGAATATTATGCTTCTGACTATTTTGACAAACTTTATGAGCATGCCGTTGCGTTGATAAGGAAAGATAAAGCGTACGTGTGCACGCTGAGTCCAGAAGAATTCAAAGAATATCGAGGTGTGCCGACTCGTCCGGGCAAGGAAAGTCCATGGCGGAACCGGCCGGTTGAAGAAAGTCTGGATCTTTTCGCGCGCATGAAAGCGGGTGAATTCAAAGATGGCGAATATGTTGTACGCGCCAAAATAGATATGAAGTCACCCAATCTGCATATGCGGGATCCGGTGCTGTACCGTATCAAGCGCGCGGCGCATCATCGTACTGGTGACAAGTGGTGTATTTATCCAATGTACGACTTCGCGCATTGTCTATCTGATTCCATAGAAGGGATAACGTACTCATTATGTTCGCTTGAATTTGAAGTGCACAGACCGTTGTATGACTGGATTCTTGATCAATTGAACGTTCATCATCCGCGTCAGATAGAGTTCGCACGTTTCAGCCTGTCGTATACGATTATGAGCAAACGGCAGATGCTGGAGCTTGTTGAAGGAGGTCATGTGGCGGACTGGGATGATCCGCGCATGCCCACATTATCCGGATTGCGGCGGCGTGGTTATACGAGTGGTTCGATTCGTGAATTCTGCAGGAGGGTAGGGGTTACCAAATTTACGGGTTTAACTGATGTGGCATTGCTTGAGTACTGTGTACGGGATGAGTTGAACAAGATTGCTTCACGTGTAATGGCTGTAACGCATCCGGTTAAACTGGTGATAGATAATTATCCGGAAGATAAAGAAGAGGAATTGGACGCGATAAACAATCCGGAAGATCCGTCATGTGGTTCGCGCAAGGTTCCTTTTTCCAGGGAGCTGTATATTGAGCGTGATGATTTTATGGAGAACCCACCGAAGAAGTTTTACCGGCTTGCCCCGGGAAGCGAGGTCAGGTTGCGTTACGCGTATTTCGTAAAATGTGTAAACGTGGTGAAGGACGGGAATGGTGAGATAAAAGAAATTCATTGTACATATGATCCGCAGACAAAAGGCGGTGACGCGGCGGATGGGCGCAAAGTAAAGGGGACTATTCACTGGGTATCGGCTATGCACGCCGTGGATGTGGAAGTAAGGCTTTATGACAGACTGTTTAAGGTTGAAAGGCCTGATGTTGTTTCGGAGGGCGGTAATTTCAAAGATGTTTTGAATCCTGATTCCTTGAAGGTATTGACTGTGAAAGCTGAGCCGGTTTTAAAGTCTGCTGAAGCGGGGAATAGATATCAATTTGAGCGCAGTGGATATTTCTTTGTTGATCCTGTTGATTCTGCAGTTGGCAGGCCTGTATTTAACAGGATAGTTCCGCTTCGTGATTCCTGGGCCAAAATAATGAAGAACACCCCTTAAAAACAGGCATAAAGCGCTGACAGGCGTTTTTTCAATACAATGAAAACCGAACAAACAAAACGTCGAATAGTGGTTATTGCCGGCCGACCCAATGTTGGCAAGTCAGCGATCTTCAACAGGATTGCCGGCGGCCGTGTTGCTATTGTCCATAAGCAGGCTGGTGTAACGCGTGACCGTTTAATGAAAGAAGTATCATGGGATGACAAACGTTTCTGGCTCATTGATACGGGTGGCATATCCAGCGCTGACGGATCGAAGAATGTGGATGCGGTTCAGAAGGGAATAAAAGAACAGGTTGAAGCGTCTCTGGAAGGAGCGGCTGTCGTAATTCTTGTTGTGGATATCGAAGTTGGCTTGATGCCGCTCGATCTTGAAGTTGCCGGCATGTTGAGAGAGAGAGGATGCGATGTGGTTGTGGCATCAAACAAGGCTGACAATTCCGACAGGGACAAAGACGCGGTTGAATTTGACAGACTTGGTTTCCAGGTGTTTCCGGTATCGGCTTTGCATAACAGGGGATTTGAAGACTTGATGCAGGTGATTCTGGAAGGCCTGCCGGAAGTTGATGAGGTTACAGCAAAGACCCCGTTGAGAGTGGCGGTTGTAGGCAGGCCGAACGTTGGCAAGTCATCATATGTCAACAGACTGCTCAGAAGTGATCGCGTTATTGTTTCGGATATCCCAGGGACGACAAGAGACAGCATTGACGTACCGTTTGTTATAGGAAAAGGAGCGCAGGCCAGGCATTATATCCTTATAGATACCGCGGGTATCCGGCATGTGGGCAAGATAGATTCTTCGGTTGAGCGGTTTGGGCGTTTTCGAGCGGAGAACAGCATAAGCAATTCTGATGTTGTTGTGATGGTGCTGGATGCTGATGTTTCACCGACGGCGCAGGAGAAGAAAATAATCTCATTGATTATCGAGGAAGGAAAAGGGTGTGTGATAGTTGTGAACAAATGGGACTTGGCCGAGACGGGAAAGGCAGAGCACAGGTTGGGTCTCCTTCGGGCGATGCCGTTCATCAGTCATTGTCCGATCGTGTTTACATCCGCCAAGACAGGATACAGCATAAGGCGCACGGTTGATGTCATTGACATGGTTGCCGCTCAAACGATGTTAGTGATACCGACAGGGATTCTTAACAGAACGATAGTGAATGCGTACAGTAAGGTTCATCCGCCGGCAATTGGCGGAAAAATGCTCAAGATATATTACGCCACACAGGTCGGATGCGCTCCGTTGCGGATCAGGTTGTTCGTTAATGATATCCGGATCGTGGCTGACGGGTATAAGGCTTACATAATCCGGATATTGCGTGACCAGTTTGGTCTAGAGGGAGCACCCGTGCTGTTACAGTTTCGAGCCAGGAAAAATGAAAGAAATCCGCGGTCTCGTATTCGGAAAAAGTGATATATAAAGGCCTTTTCTCAATTTATAAAAAAAGTTATCTTTTTTCTTGATGCCCCTATATATGGTGGGTATGGTAGGTGAGAATTTAGGTCTGGTAGCACATGTTGTGTATCTTCGGGTCTACAATTCTTCGAATTTCTAATACTTCTATTAAGGAGAAACTGCAAATGTTGGACGTGCGTGAAACGGTTGAGATTCCTGAAAATACGCAAGCCTCCAAGGTTAGGGGGGCCAGGGTGAAGCCTGTTCGCAAAGGGGATGAGGCGGACAGGACGGGCAACCCCAGAGGGTTGAAAGTAGACAGGGTTTTTGTGAAGGAAGGTGAGAGTGCCTTTGACGGTGTGGACTGGGAGCGGAGGAGGACTTCCATTACAGACGACAAGGGCAATGTGATTTTTGAGCAGGACAATGTAGAGGTGCCCAAGTCATGGTCGATGCTGGCGGCCAACATTGTTGCTTCAAAGTATTTCTTTGGCGGGATCGGTACGGAAGAGCGTGAATATTCTGTGCGACAGCTTATCCATCGTGTTGTGCGGACAATTGCCGACTGGGGCATGGACGGCGATTATTTTGATACGCCTGAAGACGCGGAAAATTTTTACAACGACTTATGTTATATCTGCGTGAATCAGTATGGTTCATTCAACAGTCCTGTATGGTTCAATGTTGGACTTTATCAGGTGTACGGTCATGTTTCGAGCAGTAGAACAAGTTACTGCTGGAATCCGGAAGAGAAGAAGATGTCGACGACATCAAATGTTTATGAGCGCCCACAGGCATCCGCCTGTTTTATACAGTCGGTTGATGATTCGATGGAAGACATCATGCGGCTTGCAAGCACGGAAGCAATGCTGTTCAAGTATGGCTCAGGAACAGGCACTGACCTGAGCACTTTGAGAAGTTCGCGTGAAAAATTATCGGGCGGTGGAATTCCTTCCGGGCCGCTCAGCTTCATGCGCGTGTTCGATCAGGTGGCCGCTGTGATAAAATCAGGCGGCAAGACGAGGCGTGCTGCAAAGATGCAGAGCTTGAAGGTTGATCATCCTGACATCAGAGAATTTGTCCGGTGCAAAATGCAGGAAGAGAAAAAAGCGTGGGCATTGATTGATCAGGGATACGACGGATCGTTTGGCGGTGAGGCTTATGATTCAGTAATGTTTCAGAACTCCAATTTATCCGTAAGGGTTACGGATGAATTCATGCGTGCGGTTGAAGCGGACAAGACGTATGATGCGAAGGCGGTTGTGAGTGGTGAAAAAATCGATACGGTAAAAGCCAGAGACTTGATGCGGGAAATTGCCGAGAGCACACATATATGCGGCGATCCTGGTTTGCAGTATGACACAACAATAAACGCGTGGAACACATGTTTCAACAGCGGGAGAATTAATGCGAGTAATCCGTGCTCTGAATTCATGTTTATTGATAACAGCGCGTGTAATCTTGCATCTATAAATCTGATGAAACTGCTTGATGAATCGGGCGGTTTCAATGTGGCAAAATTTGCGCATATTGTGCGTATATTCATTATTGCGCAGGATATTCTGGTGGACAGTGCGAGTTATCCGACTGCGGAAATAGCCCAGAATTCACATGATTTTCGTCCTTTGGGGCTTGGTTATGCCAATCTTGGTGCCATGCTTATGAGGTTGGGATTGCCTTATGACAGTGTTGAAGGCCGTTCTTTTGCCGGCATGGTTACGGCCTTGATGACGGCCAAGTCGTATTTGGCGTCACAGGAAATAGCAAAGGTCAAAGATCCGTTCGATAAATATACCGAAAATTCCGAATGCATGGCGAAAGTAATGAAAATGCATAACGCCGAGGTGAGTAATATTGAAAGCAGTGCATGTTATCCTTACATGAATATATTGAAATCCGCTACGCAGGCATGGGAGTCTGTAATTGAGAATATTCCTAAAACAGGGTTCAGAAACGCGCAGGTAACTTTATTGGCTCCGACCGGAACCATTGGGTTCATGATGGACTGCGACACAACCGGTATTGAGCCGGATATTGCGCTCGTCAAATATAAGCAGTTGGCCGGCGGCGGTGTTATAAAAATGGTAAATAGAACATTGCGCTCGGCCCTCACGAAGCTGGGTTATTCGGAGGATGGCGTCGAAGCGATTATCAAATATGTAGATGAAAAAGACACAATCGAAAACGCGCCGGGATTAAAAGAGGAGCACGTGCATATATTTGACTGCGCGTTCAAGCCCAAGAACGGGAAAAGGTTCATATCATATAAGGCGCATCTAAAAATGATGGGGTCTGTTCAGCCGTTCCTTTCTGGCGCTATCAGTAAAACCGTTAATGTTCCCAATGAGACAGCAATCAATGAAATTATGCAGGCGTATATTGACGGATGGAAGTTGGGCTTGAAATCGGTGGCAATCTATCGTGACGGTTCTAAGCGAACCCAGCCGCTCAATACGGCAAAAGTGGAAGGTAAGAAATCAGGCGTCAAATCTGCCGGAGGCGGAGTGCCGGCTGGGTCGCCATTCCGCAGGCGCATGGTGCATACAAGGCAGTCAATAACTCACAAGTTTGAAGTATCGAATCATAAAGGATATCTGACTGTTGGGATGCATGAAGACGGAGCACCGGGCGAATTATTCATTACAATGGCAAAGGAAGGAAGTACTGTCGGTGGCACCATGGATGCGTTTGGCACGGCTATTTCGCTTTGCCTGCAGTATGGCGTTCCGATTCAGGAATTATGCCGCAAATTTGCGCATAGCAGGTTTGAACCGGCCGGGTTCACAAAAAATCCTGAAATCCCGATTGCGAAATCCATAGTGGATTACATTTTCCGCTGGCTTGACATAACCTTCCCCAATGGTAAGGCGAGAGGTTTTGTTACAAAGCCCGAATTGAGTGTTTCCAAGGATTCTTCCGTGGCACAGGCGGAAACGACACGGGAACAGCAGAGAGTTGACGAACAGTTCAAGGGATTCATGGATGACGCGCCCGCGTGTGATTTATGCGGAGCGATTACCGTCAGGAATGGAGCATGTTACCGCTGTTATAATTGTGGTAATTCGATGGGATGTTCATGATTTGATCCGTGCTTGACCGTTTTGCCGGAAAACACCACACTGTGCCTGTTATGAATATTGAGCAGGCGCGAATACTGCGCGTTGAAGAGTTAACCACTGAATATAGAACTATTGTCCTGGACTGTCCTTCAATTGCCGCTGAAGCTGAGCCGGGACAATTTGTTCATTTACTGATTCCCAATTTACAGGAAGCGACTCTACGTCGGCCATTTAGTATATTCAAAGTCGATAATCAAACATTATCTCTGCTCTATAAAATAGTTGGACGTGGAACACACGCCATGAGTCTTCTTGAAAAGGGGGGCATGATCAACCTGATGGGCCCGCTGGGAAATGGATTTCCAATGCCGGATAAAGATGCGGTTCCTGTTCTTGTCGCGGGCGGTTATGGTGTGGCGCCGCTTTCATTTCTTGCCGAGCGGCTTGGCCGGCCTGGCACCGTGTTTGTCGGAGGTGCGACCAGTGATGATATTCTGTGCATGGGTGAATTTGAGAAACTGAACTGGGAAATTCATATCGCGACTGAAAACGGGTCAGCAGGCGAAAAGGGACTGGTGACTGATATTTTTGACGCGTGGCTGGAAGAGCGGAAAAATCAAGGTGGACATGAAATTTACGCATGTGGACCTGACGGGATGCTTAAGGCAATTTGTGAACGCGCAGTAAAACATGGATGGCGCGGGTGGATTTCACTTGATAAACACATGGGATGCGGTGTTGGCGCGTGTCTGGCCTGCGTGCAGAAACTTAAAATGGATGATGGAACAGTCGAACGGGTACGAGTATGCAGGGATGGTCCTGTTTTTGAAGCTGGACGAATTATTTGGAATTGAAGTTTAATTAATAAAACGGGGAGAACAGCAAGATCTTGAATAAGATTCCTGATATGTCGGTTGATTTGTGCGGGATTCATATGAAGAACCCGGTGATGGTAGCTTCGGGGACATTTGGTTATGGTCCTGAATATGCTGATCTTATAGACCTAAATATCCTGGGTGCCATCGTCGTGAAGGGAATAAGCGCGGAACCGTGGGCAGGGAACGAACTGCCCAGGATGGTTGAAGTCAGAAGCGGATTGGTTAATGCGATTGGGCTTCAGAATCCGGGTGTGCGCCGTTTCGCCTTGGAATATATGCCTTTTCTGAGGCGATATGATACGCCTGTAATAGTGAATGCGTGGGGCAGGTCTGTGCAGGAATATGAAGAGGTAGTGGCTCGCTTGAATGATGTGGAAGGTATAGCCGGGATAGAACTTAACATATCATGTCCCAACATCAAAGAAGGCGGCATTTCATTTGGTGCCAATCCTGAATCGGCAGCGAAAGTAATATCGGCGGCAAGAAAACGCACGAGCCTGCCGCTTATTCCGAAACTGCCGCCCAGTGTTTCCGACATAGGGGCTCTTGCAAAGGTCGTGGAGGAATCGGGTGCGGACGCAATTTCGTTGATCAATACAATTCCTGCCATGGTAATTGATGTGGCAACGAGGCGTCCTGTTCTGGCAAATATTGTCGGGGGACTTTCGGGGCCGGCGATACATCCTGTTGCCGTTAAGCTTGTATGGGAGACTTGGAAAGCGGTTAAGATTCCTGTAATAGGTATGGGCGGGATTACCGTGGCGCTGGATGCAATTGAGCTGATGATTGCGGGTGCATTGGCAGTCGCCGTGGGAACGGCTAATTTTACGGATCCCAGTGTTTCTGTGAAAATCATAAAGGGTATTGAGGAATATCTGAAACAGCAGAATATGCGTTGTGTTCGGGATTTAACGGGATCATTAAAGAATTAAGTCATTCACAGAAGGAATTTGCCCTGTCTTCGCGAGAAAACTCCGGCGCGGGTGGGGTGATGAAGAAAGATGTTCACCATGAAGAACAGAGAGTTTTTTTGACAGGATTGACAGGATTGACAGGATTGACCCGTCTTCGCTGATAAGCTACGCCGAGGCAGGCCCGCCGTCGCCAATAGTTCTATGGCGTGGCAAGCAGGATTAGGATAAGACAGGATGGTTCAGGAAATCTGTATAAAACAGTAGTTTTCTTCCACATTTCCTGAACAGTTTTCTTGATGAGGAAAAAGGATGTTTATACATATCAGACACGGAATGCTGAAGTGTTCAGATCCTGAACATCAGAGCAGGTTGTTAAATATCAATAGAGTTATCAGTCTGTTGATATTTAACAAATCCAATCCCTCTTCAAATCCAGTAAATCCTGTAATCCTGTCAAAAGCTTTTCTACGGATACTCGAGCGCGGGAGCGCGGGTGGTTAAGAAAGAAAACTATTTTCTTCGGATGGCTAAATAGACGCGACTAATGAAAGCAAAACGCATATTATTTTCTTTCTTACTGACGGTTTTCATTTGTTCATCGGCATGGTGGGTGGTTTATTTTCCTTATAATCGTGAGAGGCTTTATCGCGGCATGCCGTTTGGTGTTAAATTTGTGGCTGAACACCAGGATTTGGCGGGGCGCTGGGCGGATCTTTCGCGGAACAGTCTCATCCGGAACATGCTTGGCTATCTTGATCTTGATCCCGGGACGGTTGACAGGGCTATTGCCGGAGATGGTGTCGCGCGCATGATGGAAATGTTTGCCGCGCGCAACACGGTCATTGGATATACACCCAATCTTAATTTAAGCAGTGGGCCGGCATGGGTGTTTTCGACATGGATTGGCTGGCGTGGTCAGCCCATGAAGTGGGGATGGTTTTCTGGATCTCTGGCTTCCGGCGGTAATTTTGAAGAGATGAAACTGTCTGACGGCAGAAGGATATGGGTTCTGGATGTACCTCGATATTCCGAGTCGGGGGGAGAACGCGTTATTACATCTGAAAACGCGAAAGATATGAAACTTTCATTGGGAGTTGTTGAAGGAGTGTTGTTGGGTTGTCTTTCCTCCGATCCGAAAGGAGTTCGTTATTTAATGGATAGGGTCGCGCATGGTGACGCGGTGACAGCGCCTTTAAGAGAACGATTACAGTTTGGTTTAGACCATGTTCTTGACAGGGGCTGGTTTATGAGCGGCACAGGCGTTAGTAGCAAGTATGAATTCACTTTTATAAACGAAACCGGTGCTGAGGGCTGGGTAAAGGTCAAGTTGCTGAGGAGGTTGAAGGCTGAAACGCGTTTAAATCAATATGCTGATAATTTGGCTGATCTGGGCGTGATGCTGGGTGAAATGCCGGATGCTTTTCTGACGATTCCATTGGAACAGATGGAACGGCTGTTGTCAACGGCCGGGGTAAGGTACAAGGCGCGTAAAATCATAATGAATACCGCCATGCTAATGGCAGATGAAGATAGTCAGTCTTTTGTTTGTCTTGCCGGTGGTGATTACAGTGGCCGAATATTAGGGTTAAAGGTTCCGGCATTTGTAGTTGGGTTGAAAGTGCTGGATGAAGTGAACGCCCTGGAAGTTATTACGGATACTGTTGATGAGGTAAACGCTGAATATGACTGGGCTTTAGTTCCACGGCGGTTGGAGTGTGCGGGCAGTCAGATAACGGTTTTGGACAGCGCGCGGCCTGGCACATTATATGACGGTATCGGGCCGGACGAAAGAGCGGCATTCATAGTAGAGAATGGATGGTGCGTTTTTGTCAGCAATGTGGCAGTGCTTGAAAAGCTTCTTGTTGAGCGTGGAACAGCCGGGTCTGATTATGCGTGGCTACGTGGTTGCAAGGAAAAGGATGCAGTTGCGTATGCGTGGATTGATTTTGCTGATACAGGTCTAGCGTTAAGGAACGCGATAGCGGTTTACTCGCTGGCGTTAATGGCGCAGGGCAATGGGTCTTCCATTGTGACCAGGAAGGATCTTGATTACATGAGGAGATGGATTGAGCCGATGAGTTCAATGGAGGTTGGCTCCTTCTGGCTTGATACGGATGGATTTGAGGTCAGTCTGGCATTTAAGTTTCACAAAGAAGGGGAGTAATCGGATCAATGTGCCGGGGTTGGTCTTGATAATTCTGGGATAATCGTTTGTAAACGCATTGTTGACGAGAACAAAAAGGAAAATTATCTTGAGCATGTCGCGACTACCGGATAATGTTGTGCGGTAAATATTCTTTTTGGTTCGTACAATATTTAAGCGAGTATTGATTTGTTCTTCTGCTCGGGTGGTGAAATTGGCAGACACGCCAGCTTAAGGAGCTGGTGGGCGCAAGCCCTTGGAGGTTCGAGTCCTCTCCCGAGCACCAAAACACCGCAGGTTGATGAAAGAATGTCCGATAACCAATATTCAAATCCAATTACCAAGCGGGGAGGAAAGAGAGTTTTTGACAGGATAACAGGATGTACATGATGGGACCCTACTTCGCTCCTGGGGGAGCTACGAAGTAGGGTCTAAAACTTTTCTTTGCGCGGTAATCGTTTCTTAGTTTTCTTACCCGTTTGTTCTTCTTGGGCGGGAAGAACATCTATTCCCTTCTCCAATTCGAGCATCTCA
>JAQBFJ010000286.1:0-3256 GCA_032123435.1 Verrucomicrobiota bacterium | reverse complement strand
GAGGACATTTCCGGCAAGGCATCGTTAAGCTTCTCTCAGCCAATCGCTAAAAACGCGTTTGGCGCCGCCACACGTCTTCATGAAAAAATTATCGGACTTGAAACCGATATCGCAAAACACCAGATCGTTGAAGCTTATGAGGATTACCTTGCCGCCATTATCACAATTTATCACCATTGGCAGGAATCGTACGACAACCTCTTGATCGGCCGCTCATCGTATACAGAGAACATGAAACTGCTGGAAAATATAAAGGAACGGCAGAAAAACCAGGTGGCACGGGCCGTTGACGTCAACAAGATCAATCTTCAGGTCATAGCCAAGAAGGAAGCACTCGTCGAACTTGAGGTCGAATACGATAAGTACCTGCTGAATGTACAGCAGGTGATTCGTCACGACGGAAAAACCGCCTTGATGCCTGAGCCGTCATCAGCCGATATTGAAATCCATGACTCCTTTGAAAAGACTTTTGATAACTTTGTGGATACAAGTCGCACGTTCAACATTCTTACATTGCTTAAAGAGAAAAGCTCGCTCGAAGTCGACAAGGATGCCGATGAGCTTTTGCCTTCAATCAATCTCGTTCTGGGTGGTGAAATAACAGGTGACGGCCATAATATTGATAACAATGACGATATGATTTTCGCGGGCATTACATTGGAATGGCCATTCCCCGACCAGACAGACAGGGCCAAACATAAAATATCGGAAATAAGTTTGATGGAAACAACACTGCTGACCGGCAACGCGCGGTATCGGCTCTATACGGATATCAAGAACCTGTTCTATGAAATCGGGAAAGAGAAAAGACTTAAAGAGATAGCAGAAGAAAAAATAAATCTCGCTCAATCCATACTGCAGGATGAGACCGAGAATTACTCTTTCGCTAAAGTCTCGCTGAACGATTATATCGATGCCGTCAATACGCTGGACAGGAACCACTTCAACAAGATCCTTCACGACACACGCTACAGGATATTGATGGTCGAGTGGCTGAGGCTGACTGATCGTCTGATCACCAGGGAGGACATTCAGACGCGGCATCACTAGCCCTAATGTTTCATGAGTTGCCGTCACGAGAGGTTGGAAGATGCTGGAATAGGGGTCAAATAGGGGTCCTCGTATTTAGGTATTTGCCTGTTGGCATGGCCCGACTTCAATGAACAGGCCGTCCGCAAACACCTGCAGACCACGGTGAATATCTGCGCACGCCACAGATGCCCTTTGGAACTGATACTCAAAGACATCAGCACGGTTGGCTACGAGCCGCAGCGCCTCTGGATGTGGGCGGACATAACGATGGAAGTAGTAAACGGCTGACATTACTGCGCTAAAGCTACGAAGGGCAGCTTTTTTTACTGACAGTCATACTGCTAAGTGGTATAATTAAGTATTATGAAAACAATCATGTTCTTTACAAATGCCATGCTTGTTTTGTGCTTGCTGATTGTAATAAACAAGGCTTTTGCTAATGATTATACTTCATTTGATGTGGTCGGAGACAGCATTTCGGACGGGATCAATCCTGACTCCGCCGAAAAATATGGCTGGGTCCATATGCTTTTCGGCTTGGATGGAGCCGGTCAACCGGCAAAATCAAATACCATATTCACTATCTGGCCCGATATCCATGCAACTAACCACGCGGTCTCGGGATCAAAGGCCTCAGATTGGGCTCAACCCGGGGCTCTTAATGAAGTGATTTCCAACGATCCTGATCTTGTTGTACTGTTCATCGGTGGCAACGATTTCTTTGCCTACATCGCCGACGGGGAACTCTCTCCTGAGGAAGCATATGAATACCAGACCAATTTATTGACCATAATTGACACACTTCGAAGCAACACGCCCGTTCCTGAAATTATCATCATCGACTATTATGATCTGTTTGACGGGTACAGCACAAATCTTCCTGCCCCCTACGAAGCTTACCGATCGATGTCGGGCTCCGCAATCATCGGAAACGAAATGCTACGCAATATAGCCGAATCCATGAATTGTTATTATCTCAGCATCTACAACGACTTCATGCGCCACTGTTACGGAGAAGAACTTGGGGATACCGAACACTTATCGCCTGATTACGTTGATACTCCGTTGACAGATTTTGACATCCATCCGAACACCGCCGGTCACAACAAACTATACGAACGTGTATACCAACAGCTTGTCGAGCTGAAAGACATCCCCAAATTCATAGACTTAAACATGAGCACGGATTCACTTACCATGAAGTGGTCGAGCGGCATTGCGCAAAGCTACGTGCTCGAACGCGCAACCAACATGATTGACCCATCGTTTTTCCTGCCCATAGCCACTAACGCGGGCACACCTCCGGATAATGTGTACACTGATACTGTGTCCGAAATAGACCGGGCATTCTATCGAATTCGTGTTCAGGATTAGGAGAACGGCACTGTTTAAGGAAGAACACGCCTTGTCAACTAACCTACGCTTGGCCGCCGAAACCGGATTTATCACGGCGTAGGTTCACGAAGCCGGAACCGCTTCATATCAATACCAAGCTTGCGTATTTTTGCTCGCAGTGTGTTGGGATTAATCTCAAGCAGTTTCGCCGCGCCATTACTTCCTTCTATTCTCCCCTTTGTTCTGCCAAGCACTGACTCGATATGAAGACGTATTGTGTTATTAAGAGACGTGGTCGCCGAAGATAAATTAACATCGACCGGCCTTGTCCTGTCATCAGACAATATCAACGGCGAAATGCCGCCAAGCGCTTTTGCCACTTCCAGCCGTGTTCCGTTCCCTAGAATAGCCGCCCTGTCAATTACCGCGGCCAGTTCCCGAACATTGCCAGGCCAATCATAGGAAGTCATGATCGCGATATCCTGATCAGACGGCATTACTTCCGCCAGACCAAAACGCGTCGCTGCACGTCTGGCAAAATGCCGGGCAATCTCCGGAATATCTTCACGCCGTCTTTTTAACGGCGGCAGTACGATCGGGAAAACAGCTATTCGATACCATAAATCCTCCCTGAACCTGCCTTCCGCGACCATTCCCGCAAGATCGCGATGAGTAGCCGCGACAATCCGTACATCCACGTGAATCGGCTCATGTCCGCCAACCCGCTCGAACCAGCCATCCTGCAACACTCGCAGTAAACGGACCTGCGCGGCAGGCGGCAGTTCGGCAATTTCATCAAGAAGCAACGAACCACCATCAGCCCGTTCAAACCAGCCTCTATGCATACTCGCCGCGCCCGTGAACGCGCCTTTTTCATGGCCAAAAAGCT
>JAQBFJ010000285.1:0-19108 GCA_032123435.1 Verrucomicrobiota bacterium | reverse complement strand
ATTCTGTGCCGCGTGCGAATTCCTGAGCGTCTTCCGTAAATCGGTTATTGGTAACTACCATCGCTTTGGTGCATTTGTAGTATTTCATGCCGGCTACAGCATCACTAATGGCTTGCGGCTAATTCTGTCTTTTGAGCGCTTGATCTGTACCGCTATCCGGTCATCACCTTTGTTGGCTATAATATCAACACCATAATCATTGGAACCACGAAGATTACCCACCTCGTAACCCTGCTTTTCCATGAGTCTGCCAACCAGTTTTTCAAACTCCGAACCGGACATGCCATCTACAACAGTTATATCCGGAGATACCTGTTCAATATTATTGGTCTGAACCGGAAGTACCTGAATAACATCATTGGTCTTATTGGTGTCATCCGCCAATAACCCCACCCATCAGAAATAAAACAACCACAATAAAAGCTTTGTTTGTTGCCTTACTCATATTTCACTTTTTCACATAATGTAATGTAATACCAGCTTATGCCGGCTATTACAATAATGATAAAATCACCGGCCAGCCGTTGATAGAATTGCGTGAAAAGTCTGAAGGGGTGGATTATTCAGCGATGGTCACCCATCAGACATTAGACATATGCTCCTGCCGGAATCACGCCGCGGCGGGATAGAGCGAGCCGGCACCAAGGCACTAAAATTGTATTTACCTCCTAGCGCTGCGCGTATCCCTATAATCTGCCGATAGCAATTCCATCTACCCCTCTGTCCTTCCCGAGTCGATAGCCGATTCCAATGTCGTGGAACCGACGAAGCCCACGCATGATTGTCTGCGGTCCGGGTAACTCGCGGCGGTTTCTGTTGAGCGCACCGCCGAGGCGCGAGAGGATGACGTTGGCTGTGCCGATGTGTAGAGCCCTTTTTTTTGCCCCCGCATCGTCTCGGGCGCGACCAGCGGTTGAAGTTCTTCGAGTAGGCGACACTCCCATGGGTCGAAGATCAATTCGCAACGTAGATCGGGGGCCTCACGGCCAAGCAAAGTCAGGAGCATGACCCGCCAGGCCATGACCGTGTCGATGGCGATCGCGCGTGCCAGTTTCTCTGCGCTCTGATGCTGATGGGCTTCGATCCGACAACCGGTCTTCAACACGCGGTGCCATTCTTCGATGCGCCAGCGACGGGTGTACCAGCGCACACAACGCAAGGCCTGCTTGCGTGAGTCAATCGGAACGGTCGTCAGCAGCACCCAGCGCAACGGTTTGGCGCCCTTTGGAGGATCGACTTCCGTCAGTAGCAATACGTGCAATTCCACCGAGGGCATGTGCCGGGTTTGCGTGGTTTTCGGGGCGCTGATCGTTACCTTATCCCAGCGCAGATGGACCTTGGCCCGGCGGGCCGGAAGACCGATTCTTCCGGGTTGACTGGGCTTGCCCTTCTTCTCACGCTGGCGCGGCACCGCGATATGCGCTTCGCCCATCAGGGGCAATGCAGCCAAGTGGGCGAACAGTTTTCGAGGCGCATCTTCCAGGCAACGGTCATAACGTGCACGAACAAGCAGATGAATATTGCGGGCCTTACGACGACGATAATCGAACAACTCGAACAGATCGCTTTCGCGATCTCCCACGGCGATCAGTTCGGTCTCGGGAACCCACTGCGATATCTCACGCAGATCCTCGATGGTGCGCAACCACCGGTACGATTCCTTCTCCTCAATTGGACGGTTCTGTGTTCTGTTGTCGCTGTCGAAATGCGCGGCATAGAAGTTGGTGTTCAGCACGCCAAGCGGCACGCCCGTCTCGCTCAGGGCCAAGGCCGAGTGCATCTTCAGACCTTGACTGACCGCGCCTGTCTGGTTCTTGCCGATGTCACCGAGATCGTTGCAATGCAGCCGGTCGGAGAAGTCCAGATCGCTCGTGTCCTGCACGACCAAGACACGACGCTGTCCTTTGATTCGCCGAATTGTCTGTCGGCGATGTCCGCTGAGAATGCCCGCCGGGCGCATCTTCTGGCGCTTATGGCCAATGAACCGGTAGTAGGCCTTCAGTTCGTGGCGGTTTCCCGCAAAACACTCGCTATACGAAGCCGAAGGGTTCAATGCTTTGGCGCGGGCAATGCACAGTAGCCGTTTGGTCGTATCCTGATGGCCCAGGTCCGCCTCCCCGAACTCCGCTTCCACCCACCGCTCGTTGCACAGCGACGCTTCCAGGCTCAGCGCCGTGATTAGTTCGCTCTTCGGCACGAGGCCCATATGCCGGCGCCAGTTGCGGTTCAATTCGTACACATAGACCTCTTTGCGTGGGCCTTGGGGTTCGTGCGAACCGTTCCGACCACGCCCCGTGCTTTCGCCCAGGCTCTGCCAGTTGGCCGCCTGATAGCAGGTGCCTTCATACGCTTCGGTGTTCACAAAACTTTCCAACAGCCAGGGTTCGATCCCGTATCGCTGCGCGAAGTCCTGCCCCACGCGTTGCGCCGCCATGCTCAAGGCCCGGCTGGCCAAGTTCTCACACTGTACGCTCGGGCGAATCAGAAACCGCCGCATATCCAGCACCCTATCCTGAAACCGCTTGCGCGTTGCCTCATCCCATCCAATCCATTCATCACGCGCCGCCAGCCGAAGCGCGCAGGAGCCGAATCCTAGGGCGCCGAGCCAACCCTGTTCGGATCCGATCAGGTATCGCAACTGCCGGCCCACCATCCGGCTGTTGTGCAAGGGATGCTCGGCTTCGATCAGCTCGTTCCACGTCCGAAACAGCTCATCTTGATCGCTGCCCACTTCAACCAGGCACAGCCCTTGCACCTGCTCCACTCGGGAGGCAACGCCATAGGCAGGCGTTACCGGCCGACCCAATCGCCGTGGCTGCCACTTCGTAGAACCCACGCTTTGGACCTTCGGCAACCGCCAATGCCCTTGCGACTCGAGTACTCGCAACGCCTTCTGTACGCCACCCATCCGCAGTTGCCCGCGGGCGTCCTTCAGATCGAGCGCTTCGCACACATGCCGCGCCAATGCCGTCCGGCTCTGCCCCTTGTTCATTTTTAGCCATTCCTTGACCAGCGCCACTGCATCGGTGCACGTCAACCGTTCCTGAATCGTTATTGTGGTATTCATGCACCATGGTATAACAAATGCCGCATCACTTGTCCCGAACTTTTTTCGGGGTCAGGCGCAGCGCTAGGTTGAATACGCAGCGGAAAATCTTGTCGGTGTTACATGAAATATGGATGACTGATCAGGAGTATAAATCAGAATTGTTTCTTGGTTCGGCATAGATCAGGCAGACACTTAAAATGATCTGCTTGATCTCTTGAATGTGTGTGCATTCAAGCCCCTATTCCAGCTCTTGTCCAATCGGACAGCCTAGGGAAGCCGCGATATCCTCTACCAGTGCCTGCTGATCCGGCAGCACCAGCGAGTACCACTTTTTGAACGCCTCCGCGTCCATCTTGCCGGTGACATCACCCAGCTTCTGCAGAGCCGCCCATTGGCCTGGGTGACGACGGAGTACGCGTTCGATCACTTTTGCTATAACCTGTTCTTCGTCGCGGAGCAGGCCGGCCCCTGTTTCGAGGAGTTTCGGTCCGTTTTCACGGGCCCAGATCATTGCCGCGTCAAGATCCTTCAGACCCAGACCGTCGAGTTGAAGTTGGAAAGTTCTGCGGTCGTGGTAGTCACGCAGGTTATCCGCCCATTCGGCACACCAGGGCGTTGGTGGGAAATGTTTCCAGTATTTGGCCAGCTCATCAATGGATACAAACGACAGGGCCGTGCAGACACATTCCTTGAACCAGGACGTGGAGTAGGGTCCAATCCAGTAGTGTCCAAGCTCATGACCGAACTGATATGACAGGCGGCTTGCCCATGGCTCATCCAGACAGGTTACGATCACGTTATACTGGTGTTGGCCGATATTGGCTCTCGGCATACCGTCGGTTGAAGGGGTTATTACGAACGGCATTAATCCAGGAACAGGCTGGGGCGCTACAAGGGTTTCAAAAACTGCCACGATATTGCGGGTTACTGTCGTGAAATTGTCCCTGCGCGCCGGATCATCGAAATTGTGATCAATCCGCACCTCCGCCTTTGGCGAAGGTAAAGGCGCAACGGCTTTACTGTCAGAAACCTCTCTGGCGAGGGTGTTAATCAAGCCTACGGTCAGTAATATTGCGGTAACGAGCATGGCGTTCAATTTCATAGGCGCCTCCTTTTTGTGAGTAGTACACCGTATATTTCACGCGAAGTCAATACTGGCCTTGATACGTCAACGGTTCGCATTAACCTTCAGGTGTACCCATGCGACTTTTCAATCCTTCCGTGATCCTGCCTAACTGGCGGACAGAGTTTTCCGCCATGGAACCGTCCTGAAACGAAAGCACGTTGAAACACATTGGTGCCTGGTGTTGCCTGCATATCGTGACGTACCGTAAAATCTCATCGTCTGAATAAAGTGGCAGGTGAGGCTTCGTGCTGTTGTTTCCGTATACCCAGGTGCGGTCCTCCAGGCATGCCCAGCCATGCCACTGAAGGCCTGTTTCCGTGAACCGGCTTGCTGGAAGAATGTTCAGGTTGACCATTTCTCCCGACCAGTAGTCCTGGTGTTGCGTGTACATGAAAGTCTCGCCTATTCCAGCGTTGTAAGTAACCAGTCGGCCGGCGTAACCAGCCTTGGCAGCGACGGTGAATTGTTCCCAGGGGAACTGAAAGCCAGTCATATCGGTGGTAACGGAATTATGCGGGCCTGACGGATCCAGAGAATAAGCGCTGTCAAACCACCAGGCTCGAACAGATTGGCCGTACCGTTCACCCATCCAACGCACGATTGAGCACAGGTTCTCGGTCAGCCGATCCTTCCGCTGGTCGTGGTATCCCACGGCCTGTTCCCACGCGGGATCGTCGCCGCTATTGCACGAATGATTGTAGTAAACTATGAGACTCTTGTTAATAGCAGCAAGGCTATTGGCTATCTCGCCAATGAGGTCGCGTTCCGTCGTGCGTCCGGCAAGAATGCTGTCTACGACCGGATTAGGGCAGGGGAGCATCTGCAGTGCGTGGGCAGCGGTGAATATTACATAGTTTGCACCGCTCTCCTCAACTGCTGTGATGAATTTATTCAACTGGAAATGGTCCACGGCGTCCTGGAAGCTTAAGGCCGTTCCCTTGCTCGGTGCCGTCTGTGCTGTCCAGTGTGTGCTGATGCCGAGCGCGCACGATACCAGCCAATCTGTGTTTGCCTTTTCATATGTCATAACACACCTGTCCAAAATAAATTTCAAATAGACCCTCATTTTGGTAAAAATGTTGAAACCCAAAAATCAACAACCAAAAGAGGAGGCCTAGCCTGACCTATTCATGAAGCTGTGGATAATGGTATTAAAGGCTCTTCCGAGAGTCAAGGTTGTCTTTGAATGATCGTTTGACGGGCGAGAGGGGAACGTCAGCGCACATTATTCATGAAGAATCTACTGCGAGCGTGTATCTTACACCACCTCAAGGACTTGCCTTGGAACCCGATTTCGACGTGTCTCGACACGCCCTCATTCGGATTCCTTCTCCAAGCCCTTGATCTGTCGCAACCTACACACTCTCGTCACGAAACTTCATGAATAATGCACGCTAGGAACGGTTTCGAGTCAGTTTTACAGAACCGATTGATTGTTACATTGTGTCATGGTGAATTTCTCCTGTTGTTTGTTAACTACTTGCACTATAACATGTTATAAGGAATTCACCATCTTTTTCTCAAGGTTTCGTGAATAATTCAGGCTAGAACAATAAAAAAAGGCGGAGTTAAGACTCCGCCTTTTTCATTTTTTAATATGATTATATAAAAGACTTTGCCAAATCAGCGGCTGATGCCGCGTCAGGCGCATACCCGTCAGCCTTGATTTCATCACAGAAAGCCTGTGTAACCGGAGCACCACCAATCATGACCTTTACTTTCCCGGCGAGAGCCGAAGCATGGACCGCTTCAACAACCGCTTTCATGTTGGTCATTGTTGTTGTCAGAAGCGCTGATATACCGATAACCTTAGCTTTATGCTGTATTGCGGCATCAACGAATTTTTGAGGTTCTACATCAATACCAGCGTCTACTACCTTGAAGCCGGCTCCTTCAAGCATCATGCATACGAGATTTTTGCCGATGTCATGAAGGTCTCCTTTTACTGTTCCAACAACCGCGATCCCGATAGGTTCAACACCAGCCGCAGTAAGAGTGGGTTGAAGCACTTCCATTCCTGCTTTCATGGCTCGCGCCGCAATCAGTACTTCCGGAACGTAGACCTCATTGGCCTTGAAACGGGCTCCTATAACATTCATGCCGGCCAGAAGTCCTTCGTTGAGGATCTTGCCCGGTTCTTCTCCTTGTTCAAGCGCTTGTGAAACAAGCTCCTTTACATCCTTGGCTTTTCCCTTCATCAAAGATTCTGATATCTGTTGAAGAATACTCATTAGCCTCTCTTCCCCCTTTTGATGTTGTTACAGAACACACTATTTAAAAAAACTAATTGAAATTAAACAGGAATATGCTGAAATGAAATAGGGTATTATTGGCGAGAAATATAACAATATTGCTGTTTTAATATTGAAATGCGTGTAAAAAGAGCCTAATTTTGCTTTTGGGAAGGTGATAGTATGGCAATCCTGTCGAAGAGAATAATTAGTCAAGTCTCCAGAACGTATTACCAGAAATACGGAGCGCGCCCGTGTTTTGTTGATCTGGCAGGGAAGATCATGGGTGCAAAGGATGAACTAGCCATGCTGACTAACATGCGGCGTAAAAGAAACTACGCTCTGCAGGAAAGTATTAATCTGGGTGAAGCTTACGTGTTCTTTCCAGTGCCGATCGTGGGTGCCTGTATGGTGGGCCTGGAAAACGAACGAATGGTCCACGGCGGACTAATAGGCGGAGAGGTTGTGATTGCTGATAAGTCCGATGCTTTTTATGACGATAGTATTGCTTATATGATCTCGCACGGAATATCCAGGACGAGGGCGGTGAATATTTTGAAACGACTTCCCAAATGGCCGGAACAACGTATGCGCGAAGCATCTAAATTTTTAGAAAAGACATTTTACCAGATTAGTGGCTGGACTCCCGATCTCATGAAAGAGAACCGTTTGAAGATCATGCAGGCAGCGCAGATCAATCAGGCTATACGGGCGCAAAGAGGAAAAAATGAGCAGGCGCTTTATGCGTTTGAAAAGGAACGAGCTTTGCTTGCCAATATACGGGCCGGTGACAGGAAGGGAGCACGGCGGATACTGAATGAAATGTTGGCGACCATATATATGTCTTCACCCAAATTGGCCGTTCTGCGGGCCAGAGTGGTTGAATTAATGAGTTGTTTGACGCGAGCGGCAATAGAAGACAATCCGTTAATGGAGCCGTTGATAGAAAGAAATCATGCCTGGACAGAAAAACTGGTAGCGGCAAAGGATTTCGAAACTCTTTCACAGGTGCTTATGGCGGCGCTGGATGACTTTATCGAAGGTATTTATCTGCATGGGTTTAACCGATCGAACGCAAAAGTGCGCAAGGCGCTTGAATTCATAAGTGAGAACTTCATGAAAACAATTACACTGAATATCGTGGCGGATCATGTCGGGTTGAGTTCCAGTCGGCTGGCGCATGTAGTAAAACAGTTCACAGGCAGGACCATCACTCAAATAATTCATGAAGTCCGTGTGAGAAACGCCCAGCGATTGCTGGTGCAGACTTCAAAAAGCTGTACTGAAATAGCATATGACGTGGGATTTGGAGACCAGAGTTACTTTATAAAACATTTTAAACGCATATCAGGCTCCACGCCGGCACGTTATCGTCGACATGCAGTGTGATATATTGTACAAACCGGATGTTTGGTTATGACGCTAAATTATAAATATATTTTTGGGCCTGTGCCTTCGCGGAGATTTGGACGTTCACTGGGTGTTGATCTTGTTCAGTTCAAAACATGCTCGCTGGACTGTATTTTCTGTCAGATAGGGACAACGACCTTAAATACTGTCGAACGGGGGGAATTTGTGCCGATTGAAGAAGTATTGAGTGAACTTGATACGTGGATCAAAAGTGGCGGAAACGCGGATTGTATCACCCTTTCCGGTTCAGGTGAGCCAACGTTGCATTCGCGCTTCGGTGATGTTCTTGCATTCATAAAAAAGAACAACTCTGTGCCTGGAGTGTTGTTAAGCAATGGCACGCTGTTCACACTGCCTGAAGTGCGGCGTTCCGCATCACAGGCGACAATAGTAAAATTGGCGCTCAGCGCATGGGATCAGGCGTCATTCGAGCGTATTAACCGTCCGTGCCCAGGCCTTCAGTTAGATAAGATGGTTGACGGTTATAAGAAATTCAGATCCGAATTCGATGGAGAATTGCGGCTGGAAGTGTTTCTGCTGAAAGGTATTAATTCAAGTCCTGATGATGTTCTGAAAATCGCTGCTTTGGCTCACGGAATAGGGGCGGACCGTATTCAGATGAACACGGCAGTGCGGCCGCCGGCACATCAATCTGCTTTAGCAGTGTCTGTTGCTGAAATGAATGAACTGGCAAAACTATTTGACCCCGTTGCGGAAGTAGTGGGTGAACATGAATTTGAACGCGGCACAGGATGCGCTGTTGATGAAAAACAGATTCTCGTCATGTTGAAACGGCACCCATGCACGGTTAATCAAATAGCGGATACGCTTAACCTTGATGTTGACGCTGTGTCCAAATGCGTAGATGAGTTAACGCGTACCGGCATGATTCGACCGGAGAACCGGAATGGTAAAATTTATTATGCGTGACAGGAATAGACATACCGGCCGGATGACCCGGAAATATATAAAATCAGTGGTCGTCTGCTTGATGCTTGTTATTTCCGCCTTTGCATTATTTTGCTATTACAGAAAACTGTCGGAGCCAAGACGCAAATATGTGAAAGTGAGCAGAATCCCGAAATTACCGCTGGATAAACCAATCAGGCCTGAACCTGAACGCTTCCCCGCAAATACTCATATGCCGCCTGTACGGGAAACAGTGGCTTCAGGCGCGATAGACATGAATAGTTTCTTGGCTGAACGGGATTTGATCCGTATTGACGATTCCAGAGTGTGGTGGGAAAGTGATAACGATGTGGGCGATGATGAAGATGATCATGAAATCCATAAATCAATGGAGGAACCTTTGCGCCGATTGATTGAGCTTGTATGTCAGCATGGCGGCACCCTTAAGGTGCATGACGCGTATCGTTATATGGGCATACATGTGCAGAGATCCCTGCATAAAGAGGGGCGAGCCGTGGATGTCACCTGCAATGAGTTGTCCGAGGAAAAACTGGCGAAGCTCTGCTGGGTGTCAGGATTTGACTGGGTATATTACGAAAAAAAGAAAAACAGGGGCGTGCATATACATTGCTCTGTAAGAAAATAAAAAAGCCGCTCGATAGAAAGACTTTCTCCGTGGCTTGATCTGCATAACACAATAATGAATATTAGAAAGATAAGAAACAGGAAATCAGTTTGTCTGTTTTTGCGCGGCGTTTTCCGGGTAGCCGTTTTTACCGCAATAGGCTGTTCCCCCGAAGCCGTACAGAAGATTGTGCCAGTCTATGGTTATGAAATTGTCAATGAATACCCGCATGATCATCAGGCATTTACACAGGGGCTGGTTTTTGACGGAGGAGTCCTGTACGAAAGCACAGGACTTCGGAAGATTTCCACGTTGAGAAAAACCGATCTGACATCCGGTATTGTTCTTCAGACCCATAAACTTGCAGATCGTTATTTTGGCGAGGGCTTAACGATTTTTGGCGACAGGATAATTCAACTGACATGGCAGTCGAACGCAGGTTTTGTCTACGAAAAAGATTCTTTCAAGCTTCTTCAAACATTCAAATATCCAGGGCAGGGATGGGGTATTACCCATGACGGTAAACGCCTGATAATGAGTGACGGTACCGCAGAACTGCGCATTCTTGATCCATTCACTTTCGAAGAGATTGGCCGTATAAGTGTAAAGTACAACGGTACGCCTGTAAAATGGCTGAATGAACTGGAATATGTTCGTGGTGAAATATACGCCAATGTCTGGGAGCAAAACCAAATCGCGCGGATAAATCCGGAAACAGGACGGGTCGTAGGCTGGATAGATCTGACTGGATTACTGAAGGCTGAAGATTACGATATAAGCCCCGACGTTCTCAATGGTATTGCTTATGATGCGGCTGAAGACAGGTTGTTCGTAACCGGCAAACTATGGCCCAAAATATTTGAAATTAAACTGACGACAAAATAGTTTTTTATAAAGGTTATAATTATGAAGATAATTAACCTGAACATTGCGCGAGTTCAGATTAAACGCATGCTGATCATTGCAGGCATTTGCATGCTGACGGCGTGTAATCGAAGTGAGGGAGAAAATATGATGAACATGAAAAATGAAAAAATAACACGAAAAGCATATGGCGCCGGCAGATGGTTTCCCGGTGATCCGAAACAACTGAAGTCCATGGTTGACAATTTTATTGATAGCGCGAGCGTTTCTCCGATTAAGGAAAGAATAGTAGCGGCTATCGCACCGCATGCCGGCTATATCTATTCGGGAAAAGTCGCCGGACATACGTTTCGCGCACTCAAAGACAATGCCCGGGCAGGACAGGGCCCTGATGTCGTGGTTGTTCTGGGGTTCAGTCATCGCGCTTCGTTCAGTGGTGTTGCTGTAATGGATGGTGATATGTTGAACACGCCGCTTGGCAGTGTGACTCTTGATAAAGAAGCAGCTCAACTTCTGATGAACGGCAGGTCGAGAATTGTATTCAATTATACCCCGCATACTGAAGAACATTCTGCGGAAAACGAAATACCTTTTGTTCAAGCCGCTTTACCTGATGTCGGAATCGTGGTGGCCCTTATAGGTGATCACGATGGTCAGACGTTGGCGGAGCTGGTGTCAGGCTTGAACGAACTGGCAAAGACGAAAAAGGTACTCGTCGTTGCCAGCACCGACATGCTGCACTATTCGGATTATGATGTGGTTACGCGGACGGATAAAGAAACGCTCCGGAAAATAGGGGCTATGGAGCACAAAAAGTTGATGAAAGAGTGGAGCTATTCCAATCAGTTCGTGTGCGGGATTATGCCCGTATTGGCGGCCATGCAGTTTGCCGAAGCACAGGGATGTGAGAAAGGATCCGAATTGCTGTACAGGAACAGCGGCGACGAATTTCCTGAAAGCCGGGGTAATTATGTTGTCGGTTACGGCGCTGTCGTTTTTGCCGTCGGGGTTAAACCGGGCGAATAAAGGTGAAGTAATAAAGAACAATATAACACAGTATCACTATCAAAGCATTGATCAAGCCGTGGTTCCTCTGGAAGAAACTCCAGTTGAAAAAGAACAATGATTTTCCGTTGAAGCTTTTAAATGACGGAAAAAACCTGTTTACTTTCTTGCAGTAATCTTCATATGGCGGCCCGAATATTTTTCTTAATTTTTCTTCTTCACGTTTTACCCGGTTGACCATGTAAAAGTAATACAGTACGCAAAAGAGGGCACCTGCCCATAGATTGCCGGTCATGAGTATACAGCCTAGCATCAGGAAAAAACGTGCTATGTACATGGGGTTTCTCATAAACATATAAGGGCCGTGAACGGCCAGTATTTTCTGTGTTTTCAGCGAAGCAAAACACCACAGCTGAAATATCGCACCAAACCCTGACACTGCCAGCCCGATCCAGAAATGGGAAGGCTCCAATTTGGTAATCAAAAGAACAAGCAGCGCTATGCCAAGCGGGAGACGCAGTTTGAGCATGACTGAACGCAGGAGCGGACTGTTAAATATCTTATGGATCTGTTTTATGAAGTTCATTGTTGTTTACGTATGAGAAAAAGCATATAACCCGGAAAAAGTAAATAAACAAATCATTTATAATAAAATAATTACGTGTTCAATCATGATGATTTGGATCTTTTTTTCTACTGAATGGATATCCCTTCAAGACCCATAATCGTCGTTTTCTGTTCATTGCAGTCAGGAGGTCGGATCTGCTCTTGTCCATGGTTTCGGGGCTTATTTTATGCCAGCATTTGTACACTCCCGATAAATCAATGTTCTTAAGAAGTCTATGCAGAACGCCTGGAACGCGATCCAGTAGAACGGATGATTGAAAGTCGATTATTCCGGGCTGTCCATTGCTGGTGATGAGAATGTTTTTAAGATTCCTGATATCAAGATGCGCGATATTGCGAGCATGCATTTGCTTAACCAGATTTTCAAGATTCAGGAAATAATCCGGAGTCAATGGCATTTTTTCCTGCTTTGCCCGCTTCAAGGTTTTTCCGTCAATATACAGGTAGCAAAGCGCGAAATCGTCAAGCTGAAATGAGTCTTCGGCAATACCTTGCAGACCATTCAGCCTTTTCAGCGCCTTAAGTTCACGGCGCACCATTAATCTTCCAAGGGTTTGTCGCACAAGCCATGGGCAGGGCCGGAAATCTTTTATGGCCCATTTTTTTCCGTTATGCTGATATTCGAAAATATCAGCATTTCCCCATCGTCCAGTATTCAGGATTTTGAGCTTCTGGCAATCCATGTCTTTTCTGGCGAAAGGTTTGTTCATTGCATCCCGTTTCTTTGTTCCTAAAATATTCTGTTAATACTGATGTGTAATCCCGCATCCGCACTGTTGTTGAACTTGAACAGGTTCTCCGTGACGCTTAATTCCATGATTGTTGTTTCATTGATATGGCGCTTTATTCCTACTGTCAGCTCATGGATTGCGCGCGCCATTTCTTTGTAATCTTTGGCAACTGGAGAACTTATCGTGTATTGCGCCAATAAAGAAAAGGCTGGCTTCCACTCATATTCCAGTCCGACTATGCCGTCAATACCATTGTTGTTTATGACAATATTGGCAATACTGTCGGCCGGTGTGTGAGACAATCGGATGCCGCAGAGAACAATGCTTTTTGTGTTGCCGCATCGCTTTGAAGCAAGTATGCCGGTGGAATAAAAAGGTTTGCCTAATCCTTCAAGTTCTTCTGTGTCTCCAAGCGGGATGGTAGCGCAGGTATGTATGATAAGCGCAGGCCATCGCGTGTTGCCTAGAGTCAGCATATATGACAGAAAAACAGGAATATCATTGATACCCCATGATCCGTCTCGCCGTATGAAATGGTGGCCATCCTCGTTCTGGATGTCTATATGCGCATTGTTCTGACTGAATTCTTCACGTTGTGCATTGCTGATATTAAACTGTTCGTGCAGAAGTTCTATGAAACCATCACCCATCCCGCCTTGTCTGCCTGATGCGGGGAGCCATAAACCAGCAGTCAGTCTGTCTGTAGGCGCGTACAGGAACCTTGCGGCAATGCTGATCTGCTCGTAATCAATAATGTAGATGTCCTTATTGTAATTCCAGACGTTGCCCCAGTCAATATAGATTCCTGTCGAATATGAACCCTTGGTCATTGGGCGAGCATTAATCGTTGATACATGAGGGCGCAGGAAATGCACAAACGACATTGAACGGGTGGTAAGAAGACCCAAGCCGATATTTGACGTCAATAGTTCTGTTTCTTTTTTTTCGACCATGATGTTCGATATTGAACATGAAGTATCGCTTGTTTCCATTGTAACGTTCGACGCACAGTGAAACGGCAAGTTCGTTCCAACTGCGGTATTCGACGTTGTGTCTGAAATGACGTTGGTTATAGTTATGGCGTTTGATTCTGAATGGGCCGATTTGTTTTCCTGCGCCATGGTTGGTGCACAAAGCAGAAAAAACAATGCAATAATATGAAGTGGCATGTATATTGCCCCGGCAAGGCTTGTTGTCATGTTGTTGTTCATCAGCATAATTGACTTTTAGCCGCAATGCGGGTTAACTGGTTTTGAAATGCGGCATTGTCAGGAGTCATGCGTCGTTAGTCAATGATGAAATTCCATGTATTGCGGGCCTGCTGTTTCGAAATAAATTATTAAACGTTCTAATTAATCTTGTTTCGCCGCATGCCGAAATCATATTCTTGTCCGCAGAATAAAGACGTTGTATTTGAGGCAGTTAAGAATATATGTGCTATGAGCATGAATGAACAACAGCTTCTTGAAGCGCTTGATCGTTTGTATAAGCGCCGCAGTTTTGGTGTAAAGCTTGGGCTTGATGCCGTGAAAAAACTGCTCGCATGCATAGAACATCCCGAACGTTCATTTGCCGCCGTTCACGTTGCGGGAACTAATGGGAAGGGATCCGTTTGCGCCATGACGGAGTCGATTTTGAGGGAGGCCGGTTACAAGACAGGACTTTATTCTTCTCCCCATATTATGGAGTTCAGCGAAAGAATTAAAGTGATGGGTGAACAGATAAGTGACTTGGATTTGGCCGAGTTATTCGAATTTATGGAAGGATGCGCACGATATACCGCGGATAAACCCGACGGGGTAGAAACAACTTTCTTCGAATTCACAACTGCATTGGCATTTGAATATTTCAGACGCAGAAAGTGTCAGTTTGTAGTGGTGGAAACAGGGATGGGGGGCAGGCTTGATGCAACTAATACCGTAATTCCGGTTGTTTCAGCAATTACACCAATAAGTCTGGAGCATATGGCTTACCTGGGAGATACCATTCAGAAAATAGCAGCAGAAAAATGCGGGATCATCAAAAATAAAACCCCCGTTGTATGCGGATTGCTCAGCGAAGATGTAATGACGGTCGTGCGAAAAATCGCCGGCGAACAAGATGCCATGTTGGTGGAAAGCAGGGAAAGGGTTTCCGTGAAAAGGCTGAAACAGGATCTTACGGGTCAAGATGTTTCCATAGAATCGACATCTGTTTCTTATGGCAAGGTAATGTTGCCACTTGTTGGAAAGCACCAGCTTGAAAACTGCGCGCATGCAGTGGCTATTGTGGAAACAATAGCGGAAACTGCCTGTCTTGATATTTCGCCTGAAGCAGTAAAGGCTGGACTGAAGGCAGTGCGCTGGCCGGGCAGGTTTGACGTTATTTCGCGCGATCCAGATATAGTACTGGATGTGGCTCATAATCCTGGCGCGGCCAAGGCATTAGTTTCAACATTAAAAGATGTGTTGAAAAACCGGCCGCTTTGTCTCGTGGTCGGCATGTGTGATGATAAGGATGAAAAAGGGTTCCTGTCTGAATTTGCCGCGCTTGCAAAAAAATGCTGGGCGGTTCCGCTTCAAACAGAACGCAGTGCCGATGCTTCCGTGATCGCGGGGGCGGGAAAAGCGCTTGGACTGGATATCAAAGTTTCAACAGTTAAAGACGCGTTAAAAGAGGCGAAAGATTGGGCTGTGTCGGAAAACGGCGTGGTTTGTGTTGCCGGCTCGTTCTTCCTTGCAAGTGAAGTGCTGGCATCCGGCGCGTCCGCAGTCTAAATAGATACAATTCGGCATTGTATTTTCGGCCTTCTTATAGTACATTTAAAGGCCTTTATTCAGGAGAAAATGTCTAATGGGAAATGATGATCAAATAAAGAAAACCCCTTTAAATAAATGGCATCGGGCGCATGGCGCCAAGATGGTTGATTTCGGCGGCTGGGACATGCCGGTTCAGTATGATGCGGGCATACTTAAGGAGCATCTTGCGACCCGTAAATTCGCGGGATTGTTTGATATCAGTCATATGGGCCGTTTCAGGATTAAGGGCCGGGACCGGATACCATTTCTTCAGCATGTTTTAAGTAACAACTGCGAATCGCTTGAGCCGTGGGAGGCGCAGTATACGCTTGTGCCGAACGAGTGTGGAGGTTTGATTGACGACGCTTATTTATACCGCTTTGGTGAAGATGATTACATTCTGGTGGTAAACGCGTCTAATCGTGCCGCATGCTGGAATCATTTTCAGGAGCAGGCTGAAAGATTCAAGGATTTGACGCTGGAAGATCACACCGAAAAAATCGCGATGATTGCTTTTCAGGGGCCGTTGTCCAAAGAAATTCTGGAAGGTGTTATTGAAAACGGGGATCTGCCCCGGCCGATGCGGAACTGTCTGTCCGAAATTGAATTGTGCGGGACAAGGGTCCTTGTAAGCCGCACTGGTTATACGGGTGAGCCAATAGGATTGGAATTGTTTGTTCCTACGGAAAAAGCCGAAGAGATATGGTCGAAGCTGATTGAACAAGGAAGGACGCGCGGCGTTATGCCGATAGGACTGGGAGCGCGCGATACCTTGCGGCTTGAAGCCGGAATGCCTTTGTATGGTCATGAATTCGGCATTGATCCGGAAGGCAGGGAGTTCCCGGCGTTTGGATTCCCTCTGACCCGTGTAGCGGTGAGTTTTTCTGAGCGAAAGGGTGATTTCGTGGGGCGTGATGCATTGATGAAACAATTTGAGCAGATACAGAAACTGCTGACAGGTAATTATGAACGATCGGCAATTTTGCCGCGCCGGATAATGCTGGTTGCTGTTCTTGACAAGGGCGTTGTTCGTGCCGGGGATGAAGTTTTTCTTAATGACAGGAAAGTTGGCGTTGTTACCAGCGGAACATCGGTTCCCTATTGGCGATTCGAGGGTGAAGGCGCGACTATGGCAATTACCAATGAAACCTTCCTCAGATCCATAGCTTTTGCTTATGTTGACGCTGAATTTCTGCCTGATCAGAAACTGGAAGTGGCCGTAAGGAAGAACAGGTTGAGTGTGCAAACCGTAAGATGGCATGCCCGTTCCGAGGCCCCGCCGTATTTGCGGCCGATTCCGGTTGGTTATGAAAAACCGGAACCCGATCTTGCGGCGGGTACAGGCGCGGAAAGAGCTGGTGTTGTTATTAAAAAGAGTCTGGAAAACCATGAGTGGCGCCGACAGCGCTGTGTTAATATGATCCCGTCGGAAATGACGCCGTCAGGTCTCGTCAGGCTCCTGCAGATATCGGATCCTGTTGGTAGATATGCCGAGCATAAGTCACTGATGGCTGCTTTCGAGCAGGAGGTGTTCTATTATCAGGGCACTGATTTCATCGCATGGGTTGAGGAAAGACTGGCAGTGGAGATGGCCGACTATCTGGGGTGTCCTCTGGTGGAGGCTCGCGCGATAAGCGGTCAGATGGCGAACATGACCGTTTTCAGCGGGCTTGTTGATTACAGGAATAGAACAAATCGCAGACAGGAAGCGAAGCGCATCAGTCTGGCAATGAACAACTATATTGGGAACGGCGGTCATCTCAGCGCTCAACCTATGGGCGCGTTGCGTGATTATATCGCGAAAGATCCCGTTACCGAGCAGTACGCGGTGATAAACTTTCCCGTGTGCAAGGATAATCCTTACAGGCTGGATGTTGAAGAAACAGGTAAAATTCTGGATAAAGTTAATCCCGAAATAATAATATTCGGCAAAAGCATGGTTCTGCATCCTGAACCTGTGGCTGAAATTGTCGGGATGCTTGGCACGGATGAGAATAAGCCGGTTATCATGTATGACATGGCGCATGTGCTGGGGTTGATAGGTCCTCATTTTCAGGAGCCTTTTAAGGATGGCGCTGACATTGTTACGGGTTCCACGCACAAGACATTTTTCGGCACACAGCGCGGTATCATAGGTGTAAATTATCAGGAAAACACGCCGCAGTTTGAATTATGGGAGGCTATTCAGAGGCGGGCCTTTCCCGGTATGGTCAGTAATCATCATTTAGGCACGATTCTCGGTCTTTTGCTGGCCGCAATCGAAATGAACACTTTCAAGTCGGAATATCAGCCTCAGGTGATATCAAACGCCAAAACATTTGCGCGTGCGCTTAAGGATGTCGGGCTGAATGTTGCGGGTGATGCGGCGGTCAGTTATACTGAAACGCATCAGGTAATAGTTGATGTTGGTTACGCCACAGGCTGTAACATCGCGCGTAATCTTGAAGATAATAATATTGTAGTCAACTATCAGGCAGTTCCGAGTGACGAAGGTTTTTCCGCCAGTTCAGGGTTGCGGCTCGGTGTCTCGGAAATGACCAGATTTGGCATGAAGGAAAAAGATTTTGAAGAGTTTGCCTTATTGTTCGCTGATGCTGTTAAAGGTTGTAAAGGTGTTGGAGATAAAGTGGCCGAATTCAGAAGCAGATTTCAGAAAATAAATTATTCGTTTGACGATACAATGCTGGAACCTTTCAAAAAACAGTTTCTGGCAATGCTTTAGGGAAACCTGTTAGCGTGAAGAGTTACAGGTGGAGTATTCAGGTATAAGAATGAACTACATTGCTAATACGCCTGAACAGCAGAAGGAAATGCTGAAAACATGCGGCATGTCCAGCATGGCTGATCTGTTCTCGGTTATACCGGAACAACTGAGAACGAAATCGTTCGACTTGCCGTCGGGTAAATCCGAAATGGAAGTTGAGAAGTTGTTCAAGGGTATAGTTAACGAGAATAGGTCGGACATTCTGTGTTTTTTGGGCGGCGGTGTTTACGACCATTTTGTTCCTGCCGCTATTGACGCTGTTATCTCGCGAAGCGAATTCTATACGGCATATACGCCGTATCAGCCTGAACTATCGCAGGGCACACTGCAGGCAATTTATGAGTATCAAAGCCAGATGTGCAGATTAACGAACATGGAAGTGGCAAATGCCTCGCTTTATGATGGAGGCACCGCGCTTTTCGAGGCATGTCAAATGGCTGTTCGCGCGACTGGAAGGAAAAAAGCAGTAATTGACGGCGGAGTTAATCCGATTTACCGGAAGATGATGAATACCCATACGGCTGGATTGCCTGTGGATTTGGTCGATGTGCCGGTTACTGTGGGGAGAAGCGACAGGAAGGCAATAACCCGGCTTTTGGATAATGATACGGCTGTGTTAATACTTCAGAATCCGAATTTTTTCGGTGCTATTGATAATCATGCTGATCTTGTTCAGGAATGTCATTCCAGGGGTATTCTGGTTGTTCAGTCTGTTTATCCCGTGGCAATGGCGGTTCTAACCACACCGGGTGAAATAGGTGTTGATATTGTAACCGGCGAAGGGCAGTCGCTGGGGATTCCTTTGAGTTTTGGCGGGCCCTATCTTGGTTTTATGACGACTACCCGGAAACTGGTGCGAAAGATGCCGGGCCGTGTTGTCGGACGCACTGTTGATCGCGATGGACGTGAAGCTTTTGTTCTCACGTTGCAGGCGCGGGAACAGCATATCAGGCGTGAGAAGGCAACATCGAACATCTGCACAAATGAAGC
>JAQBFJ010000284.1:0-18562 GCA_032123435.1 Verrucomicrobiota bacterium | reverse complement strand
CAGTAACATCACCATAACAACAACACCGGACATCAATCTGACAACTTCAGGCTCCACGACCTTTACCAATACCTATCTGTATAACACGCCCGTTACCATATCGGCACCAACAGTGGTCGGCTCCAATAGTTTTGCCAGATGGACTCGCGACGGTATCGAAATCGGTACCAGCACCAACCTCAGTCTCGTAATGGACACCAACATTACCGTTATCGCAGAATATAGGCCGCCTCAACTGCTCACCGTCAAATCAACGCCCGACAGTAACATCACCATAACAACAACACCGGACATCAATCTGACAACTTCCGGCTCCACAACCTTTACCAATACCTATCTGTATAACACACCCGTCACCATCTCCACACCGGCAATAGCAGGCTCAAATACTTTCATACGATGGACTCGTGACGGTATCGAAATAGGTACCAGCACCAATCTCAGCCTCGTAATGGACACCAATATCACGGTGATTGCGGAATATCGTCCACCTCATACCTTAATTGTGCTGTCAACGAACCCGGTAAGCGGTGTCGCCATAACTATCAGCGCCATTGATCTTGCAGGTAACAGCGACGGCACAACGCCATTCACAAATATTTATTCTTTTGGCACCGCTGTAAATCTGACAGCACCACCAACAAACAGTGGAGGAATCAATATCTTCGCCTGGTGGCTGAGAGACGGAGCATTCGATACGGTAAGTCAAAGCGTTAATATCATAATGAACACAAACATCACTATGACCGCTGTTTACACAAACACAACACTGGAAGTTTTCCTGCAGTTCATCCCGCCTGTGATAGGATACGGTGATTTCAGCACTCTGACATCAACTCCATCCGGGGGCAGTGGCACCTATATTGATTATCAATATGAATACGACATGCATTTTCTATGGTACACCCAATGGCTTCCTTCAAGCATAACGACCATATCGTACACTTTTGACTGGGATCACTACATAAAATATCGCGTAAAAGTACAGGACGACACGTTACTATGGAGCGACTGGAGTAATGAAGCATATCTGTTTGTAACGAATGCGCCTCATCCGCCAATTCCTCCGTATAAAAGCGAAAGTGGCTTATTGTAATGTAAGATGAAAACAACTTCACGCAATCATGTCATTTCAATCATTGCTATTTTCATTCCTGTTCTTCTTTTATCTATATGGAGTGGAGGCGTTTTCGCTTTCTCTATCTATATAGCCGCAGGATTCCTCTGCCTTGCCTCTGCTGTTTCCATCATAAAAACACATGCAGCCACTGAACATAACAACAAAACCAATATTACCATTCCAACGTTATGCTGGATAACGATAATATTATTCCTGGCTATATCCGCCATGCCCCTACCCGGTAAAATGGATGCATTAACAGGCTCCAAACGTTACGAACAGAACAATACCGTCCGAACATTCCTTTCCGAAGCAAAGAAAGCAGGTACTGTAGAAAATAACACAGCTCACTTTTCCATCAGTAGAAACAGATCTGGGACTCTCAGGATCCTTCTGCTCGCCGTCTCTATGCTCGGCGCATCTATCCTTAGCGCTTCTTTACCTGTTCCATTCAAGAAAAAATACCTTGCTCTTCTAGCTGTGTTCTTCACCCTTGTATCTGCCGCCGGATTTATTCACCAATGGATACTTCCTGAAGAAAAAACCATATGGTGGCTCTTCAACGTCGAACACGGCAGACCCGTGGGCGGGTTCATTAACCGAACACACTACGCCGGATTCATCGCCATGGGCTGCCCAATTAATCTGGTTCTTTTCCTGAACTCGCTCACCAGAAAAAAATGGGGACAAGCGGCGCTCTGCGGTATCGCATTTCTAATAACCGGATTTGCCGTATCCGCGTCACTGTCTCGCGGCGCATTGCTAGCTTGCGCGGTTTCTCTCATAATTATCACATTCCTCATATTATTTAAAGGCCGCTTGATTGTAAGCATCCCTCTCTGCCTGTCAGCATGCCTGCTGGTTTGCTGTATTGCTATCGGTATAGCCAGAATACCCAATGAAAAACTCAAAGGTACCATCCTTACACGAATAGAAACCTTGCGTGACCCTTTAAAAACAGACAGTGCTAAGTCACGGCTGGCGGTATGGCGCGCCGCCACTAAAATATGGCGCGATTACCCGATACTCGGCGTCGGCGCTAACGGCTTTCGCATGCTGTTTCCACAATACAGAACAAAAACAGACCGAAAACCTTTTTCACATACAGAAAACGAATACGTGGAACTTCTTACCGATACCGGATTGCTGGGCACGCTGCTGACATGCGCTCTGGTAATCGCGATATTCGCCAGATGGCGTTCAAACATAAGAGAACTACTGCCCAGCGAAATTTCTCTTGCCGTCGGCGGCGCCACAATCGTGGTCGCCGTCCATAACGCGATGGATTTCCCAATGCACGAACCGCTCTACGCAATTGTTTATTCATCTATTATCGGATTGGTTCTAAGTCAACCCGTATCAGCAATGGAACGGAATCGGCATCTGCCCGGATTCAGTATTCACTCCGGAATTCTCGCGACAGTCTTGACCGCATGCGGCTTGTTTATACTTTTGTCACTCGCAATCTTCCGCACGGCACAATATAAACTGGATTCACCCGCCTTTATCGAGCAGGCTAATGAAAAGGAACTTGTCTCCGCCCTTTCCGCAAGCCCTACATCATGGTACACATGGGCTTTTTTCGGCACTCATATCTACAAAAAAGGCACGGACAATGCCATATTGCTGGGTGAAAAATGCTTGGCTCGCGCCGCTGAATACGATCCTAATAATTATCTCCTGTGGGAAACTGTCGGTAATACACGACTCCGCATGGGAGACGAAGAAGGCGCAAAAAACGCTTTTGCAAGAATGACAAAACTGCGAGAATGGAAAAAAGGCAAACAGATCAACAAGGATAAGTATTAATGAACCAGATATTAATCGGCATCTCCCTGCCATTCGCCATTATGACTGTCTTCTACATATTAAAACAGTACCGCGCTTCACTCCAGATGCTTGTTATAGGTCCAATATGTATGTGCCTTTCCGCGCTCTGGGCCGTTGCGCCTGATCTGCCACGATTATTCGGAAACCACCGGCTCTACAGCCAGCTCTCTGTCGATCCACGCTGTAATATCTTCTTCTGGCATTACAATATCGATATGATGGAAACAGACTCGCAATGTTATACAGTCGGGTTCGTCATTATCATCGCTGCCCTGCTCTTCGCGGCGTGGCGCGAATTACGCATCGCGGAGGAACCATAATGACAGATTCAACATTACACTTCGCGCTGGGTATGCTAACAGGTATGATATTGTTCATACATCCTGTCATACGCAATAAAATAGCGGGCAGGAAACTCGCACCAGCCTTCAAGACATGGCTTATTATGTCATATTGCCTTGCTGTCTTCGCCATCATTCCAAATATACTCAGACGCATAGGCGTGCCTGATACAATATGTAACGGATGGTGGATGAATGTCTTTCTCCTGCATCCATTGATTAACGGACTTAAAAACGGAGGCATGATCATAGGAAGAATCGGCATTATCACCTGCTTCACGATACAGTACATCCTGCTGCTGACAGCGATCCGATTACAGTTGCACCGTCAACCTGCCCACAATCAGCCCTGAAAAATAAACAACCCTGTCACAAGATCATATAATACCAACCTGCATGCATCACAAGTTTAAGCTATTTCAGCACTTTACTCTTACGCAATATGATATATTATTGGGCTTTCTAAATGGAATATGCAGATTAATATATCTGATCAAAATCAATGACAACAACAGACATAAGCGCCAGTAAGCTCAAACAATATATACCGATTGCGGTATTCTGCATTGTTATCGCCACGTGTATTCTGATTCCACTTAAGATCATCAGCTACGGATTTATGCCCGTTGATGACGCATTGAGACATGTCGCTAAAGCTATCTCCGGAAAATCATGGCAGGAAATAATCATAACACGGCCAGGCATTATCATGGATCATAATCCGGGATGGCATGCAATTTTACGCTTAATGCATACCACCGTCGGACTGGATAAAGACCACCTTATGGTATTCTCGATAGTAAGCCTGTTTTTCCTTTTCATAATAAGCGCATTACCATGGACAAAACGACCCGAAACATGGCTCGCCGCCATCCTGATAATAAGTATAATATCACCCGATTCCATTTTTCGCATCGCGTTCGGCAGACCACTGATCCTCTCCATGTGCGCTCTGGTAATGATCCTGGCTATGTGGACTCAACATAAGCCGGCCAGCTATATCACGCGCATGCTGTTAACCGTTTTTCTCTTCATTCTAACCACATGGATTCACGGCAGTTGGTATCTTTTCCTGATCCCAATAACAGCTTTCTTCATCGCCCGACAAACACGCGAAGCCATCAGCCTTGCCGCTTGCTGGATAATCGGCACAATTACAGGAGCTGCCTTAACCGGCGACCCCGTTCGCTTCCTCGTTGAACAAGTATGCCATGCACAATGGGCTCTGGGTAAACATATCCCAGCCAAATTGCTCGTCAGTGAATTTCACCCATCATCAGGCGAATACCAGGTTCTTATGGTCATAGCTCTAATTCTAATATGGCAAACTATGCGTAATAGAAAAATTTCACTGCTGAATAATCCCGTGTTCATACTGATCTGCCTGAGTTGGATCCTTGGCCTCAAAGTCACACGATCATGGATAGATTGGGGCCTGCCAGCGCTGGCATTATGGATAAGCCACAGCCTTTCCTCCGAACTCTCAGAGTCTCAACCATATAATTCCATACAGCGACTCATAACAACAATTCTGATCTGTACAGTATTATTCATTTCAACAACAAATGATGTCAAAGGCCGCTGGACCGATAACCTGGCCATACCATACCTTACTGTGGACGAATCCGAACTTGAACCATCAATGCCTGAGCCAGGCGGAATAATCTATTCACCGCATATGCAAGTCTTCTACCGCACATTCTATAGATTCCCCAAAGCGGACTGGCGTTATCTCGTAGCCTTTGAACCAGCCCTTATGCCACAAGAAGATTTTTATACATATATACAAATATGGTGGCACGGATTATCATCCGAAACCAGCGGACCTTGGATCGAAAAAATGCAGCCGACAGATCGATTCATCATCTTTACACGGGAACACCCCAATATACCAGACCTCTCCTGGCAATGCCCTCTGCCAGGAACATGGATCGGCAAAACACTGCCGGAATAACCCCTATACTCATCAATTGCAAACTCGGGATTACAACAATAACATTTCCTTATTCATGCAACATCCAGGTTGAGACATTCCATGATCACCCTCACGCTGTTCCGCACAACACCACGCTTGGACATAACCACCTCGCCAGCATGCCTTCCATAAGATTCACGAACTTCCAGATCATTAATCAACAGCCTGATAGATTGCTCCAACTGGTCGGCATCAGCCACTTGCATCAACGCATTCGCGGAAACAAAATCTGAAACAACATCTGCAAAATTTTCCATGTACGGCCCAACAATAATCGCTTTCGATGACGCCGCAGCTTCAATAATATTCTGCCCACCATGATTCGTAAGACTCTTCCCTACGAAAATTATCGCCGCACAAGCATAAAAATTCTTTAATTCACCAGTTGTATCCACCAGAAGCACATCTGCGCCTGCATTTTCGGAAACAACCGTACCCGCGCCAACACCACAATCTTCCGGAACAAGAACACTGCGCCTGATAAAAGCAAGACCATGCTTCTGTATCTCTAAAGCTATCTGGGCATGACGTTCAGCATGACGCGGCACAATGACCAACTTTAATCGCTTGAACTCCTCACGCAGCCGCTTGTAAATGCCCAACAGAATATCTTCCTCACCAGGCCATGTTGAACCACCGACAATGACTACATCGTCATCACCGAACCCGCAGGATATCAGCGCTTGCCTTGCCTTTTTTTCACCAATCGCGTCAGATCTAATAATATCATATTTGGCCGTACCCATGACCCTGATCTTGCCCTGTTCACCACCCAATTCCAGCAAACGCTCTTTATCCTTCTCTGTCTGAACAAGAATCAGATCAAAGCATTTGATTATCCGCCGGAAAAAGACACCCAGGAATCTGTAGCCGCGATAAGAAGACATCGATATCCTGCCATTAATAAGAATAACAGGAATACCCCTGCCCTTTGTCATCCGTATCAAATTAGGCCATAACTCACTTTCCGTTAGAATCAATGCGCGCGGCTTAATACGCTTCAAAACACCGCTCAATACCCACGGAAAATCAGCTGGAAAATACAAAAGAACATCATCTTCATGTAAGCCGGCTTCGGCTATCCTGTGCCCGGTAGATGTGGTTGTCGTGAGAACAAACGCGCTACCAGGCTCAATCGCGCGCATTTCCGCTATGAAACGCAGGGCCACATACACTTCTCCCACGCTTACCGCATGAATCCACAATCTTGATCTTTTCCTCAAACACTCAATAATATCCGCTTCATAAAAACCTATTCGCTGAAAAAAACCCTTTCGATACCCGCCACGTCGCCACATGCGCAACAGAAAATGCGGCAATATCAACAGGTAACCAACAAAGAACAATATGTTGTAAACCAACCACACCAGTCTATGCATCAGCAAAACACCTTTTTTTTCCACGCTTTAAACATCCTTTTGTCCCGTCTCAAATATCACATCATGCCCTCGGATGCGCATCTTCGTATACCTTTTTTAAACGTTCCACTGAAATATGGGTGTATATCTGAGTCGTGGACAGACTAGCATGCCCCATCAATTCCTGCACACTGCGTAAATCAGCACCAGCATCAAGCAAGTGTGTCGCGAACGAATGCCGCAACGCATGCGGTGTTAAATTCGGATCCAAACCGGCCTCAGCCAGATATTTCTTCATCAAACGCTCAACAGAACGAGTCGTCAGAGCTTGCCCCCTCATATTCATGAATAGAGGCCTTCTCTTGCCCTTCGTTTTCACAACAACACCAATCTCACACCCTCTTTTCAGCATCTCTTTTATCGCCCTACAGGCAGGCGCACCAAGAGGACACAAACGTTCCTTCTTGCCTTTGCCTCGCACCTTTATGACACCCGACAATAAATCCACATCATCCTCAACAGCACCAGTAGCCTCACTAACACGAGCGCCCGTACTGTATAACACCTCAAGCACCGCAGCATCACGCGCAACACCATATTGCTTCAATGGATCCGAACCAGAGCTTTTATCCGCCTTGCACGCCCTGCGAAACATCCTGTCTGGAGCATCCAGCAACCTGACCATCTCCGCCACCGATAAAATCTCGGGAAGATGCTTCTGCTTCCTAGGCGCGCGTACCCCGCCAAACGGATTGCTTTCCACATATTCCTCACGCTCAAGAAACTTGTAAAATGTCCTTAAACCGGAAAGCTTTCTGCCGGTTGTTACAGGCCGCATTCCGCTCTTCTGACACTCAACAAGAAATTTTCTGGCAAAAAATACATCCGCCTTCCCCCATGGAACAGGTACCCGACAATTCTTCCACGTGAAAAGCGTGAACTGCTTAATGTCAAGCAGGTAACCCGAAATCGTATGCTTCGAAGAATTGCGCTCATTTTCCAGATATTGAACAAAGTGCGCCACACACGGATCACTTGTCACATCCTGATCACTGCCAGCCATTGATCCACACCCCTGTTACTTCATTTTACCTTAATCTCAAATTCCTCCGCGAGATGCTCGTAATCAGGAATTTGGGTTTGGTATTTTTTTACCAGCTTCTTCAGGGCCACTGCCTGTTTGGGCGACAAAAATCCCTTCCTTGCAAAATGATCCGCCAACGATTCACAGAAAGCCCTGTCATCAAACACTCTCTTGCCGCGCTTAACAGGTTCAGCCCAGTCATGCACCGAAGCAAGCGCCTCCAGCATGGACTTAGACTTGTCATCCTGATTTATTACAGCATCACTAATCTCAAGATCTTCTCTCAAAGCATCAAATCCCTCTACCTTACCCGAATGCACCATCACTATATTATCAAGAGCATAAATCTGGGCTTCCGATAACTGTCTCCCGTCTTCCGCACGAGCCTTTAAAGAGTCCACAAAGTTACGACCGGATTCGTCCATCGCAATATTCTCCAGAATCTCCAGTTTGCGTAACGTACTCTCACGCGGAGGCTGTATCGCCGGATCGTTCAGAATACTCTCAAAACATGATTCCGTAAGAATCTGCTCTATTTGCGGCGATTGATCCCTGTACCGCAACGTTATTCTGACCAGAGCCAGCAGTTGTTTCTGCGAAACAGGTTTCTCTTTCTTTTCACATTGCTTCTGTACCGATTCCACAAACTTCTTGTCACTGTAAGTACGCTTCCCCCTTTTTGTTTCAGGCGCCCACTCCTTTACGGATTCCAAAGCCGAAAGGACCGTTTTTACCATGTTGTCATCGGCAGGCGGCAGCTTTGTCGCTTCCATCCAAACTTCAAAAACCTTGTAAAACTCCTCGAGCATAGCCTTGTAACCAACAGTACCTTCCTCAATCTTGTCCAGAGACTCCTCCATGCTGGCTGTGAACTTGGCATCAAATAGATCTCCCAATGTTTCCACCAGTAGAGCACTTACCTTCATTCCAAGATCAGTAGGCTTCAACGTTCTCTTTTCTGCGGCAACATAATTGCGCTGATACAGCGTGGTTATAATCTGCGCATAAGTACTAGGTCGTCCAATACCGTTATTCTCCAGCGCACGCACAAGTGAAGCTTCCCCGTATCTGGCAGGCGGCTGTGTCTCCTTTCTCTCGCTTAACCATTCAAGACATTCAAGTTTTTCACCTTCAGACAACGGAGGCAGCCTGCCAGACTCCGATTCATCATCCTTTTTCCCAATGTCAATACCCGTAACTTTCATGTAACCAGGAAACTCCACGTCAGAAGCAGTAGCATGAAACAAATACCGCGCAGTCTCTCCCGGCGCTGGAATGTTTTCTATAACAGCCTTACGCTGATTTATCCTTGCAGGCGACATCTGGCTAGCCACAAACCTGCGCCATATCAAGCCGTATAATTTCACCTCGGCCGGCGCCAGACAACCTTTCAAACTCTCCGGAGCACGATTAATATCCGTCGGCCGAATAGCTTCATGCGCGCCCTGTGAACCTGCCTTGTTTTTGTAATAATTCGGCTTTTCCGGACAATATTCCGGCCCAAACCGATCCTTTATCAACGCACGACAACTGCGTAATGCATCTTCGGATATTGAAAACGAATCCGTTCTCATGTAGGTAATTAAACCAACATGTTCCCCGCCAATATCAATGCCCTCGTAAAGCTTCTGCGCTATACCCATAGTGCGTTTAGGAGAAAAACTGCAGTAGGTAGAAGCTGCCTGCTGAAGCGTACTTGTAATATACGGAGGCGGCGCTTTCTTTGTCACACTCCTGGTCTCAATTTTAGTAACACCTAAAGAACACCGCAATAAATCATTCTTTATGCTCTCCGCCTGTTCCCCAGTTGCCACCGCCGCCTTATTGCCGTCTATCCGCATAAGCCTGATCTGAAAAGAATCAAGCGGATCAATCAGTTTGCGTACCACTGCACCAAGCAGCCAATATTCTTCAGGTATAAATTTGCTGATTTCTTCTTCCCGCTCACAGACCAGTCTTAACGCCACCGATTGAACCCGGCCGGCACTCAAACCACGCCCAATCCTGCGCCACAACATCGGGCTTACCGTGTACCCGACAATTCTGTCAAGCACCCGCCTCGCCTGTTGAGCATCAACACGCTTCATATCTAACTCACAAGGATTGTCAAAAGCCTTCCGAACAGCGTTTGGAGTAATTTCATTATATTGCACTCTGAAAAACTCCTTGGGCTCATCCTTCACTTCCAATACAACCTTCAGATGCCAGGCTATCGCTTCACCCTCACGATCAGGATCAGGCGCCAGATATATCGAATCGCTCTGACTCGCTTTCTTTTTCAGATCATCAACAACTTTCTTTTTACCCTTAAGCAGAACATACTTGGGCTTGAATCCATTCTTTATGTCCACTCCAAGATTCTTCAACGGCAAATCACGCACGTGACCTATCGAGGAAGCCACAATATAATCGTCACCCAAAATCCTGCCTATAGTCTTTTCCTTCGCAGGAGACTCAACAATAACAAGCTTCTTTCCCATGCTTCACCCTTTCTTCATGCGCCGTTTCAACGCCTGACAACTTCAACAACACGGCCAGGCAACATTTTTATCATTCGCTTAATTTCCAGCCCTACCAATAACGAACCAACGGATGACGGCTTCATGCCTGATACCCGTATTAAACTGTCTACATTCTGTTCACCTTCCTCTAGAAACCGCATTAAACACAATTCCTCCTCTGACATCAACGGACGAACACTGCTTCTCTCAGCACTGGCCATGCCCGGCGCAATCAAAAACTCATACTCCGCTAAAATGTCATCTATACCTGTAACCAGCCGCGCACCACTCTTGATCAACTTGTGACAACCCGAAGAACCAGGCGAGTCAATACGGCCCGGCATGGCAAATACACTCCTGCCCTGCTCAACGGCCTGGTTAGCCGTGATCAAAGCACCACTTCTGATTCCCGCCTCCACAACAAGAACACCCATGGATAGACCGCTTATTATCCTGTTCCTCATGGGAAAAGTAGTCTTGTCCGGCTGCCTGCCTAATGGAAATTCCGTGATTACAGCGCCACTTTCCGAAACCCTCCTCGCTAAATCCGCGTTCAATGCCGGATAAATACAATCAAGCGCACTGCCCATGACAGCTATAGTACGCCCTTTAGCTTTTAACGCGCCTTCATGCGCTGCCGTATCTACCCCGCGCGCAAGCCCACTGACCACCGTAAAACCAGCCTTAACAGCCTGAAACGCCAGCTTTTCAGCCCACTCACGCCCATAATGAGACGGTCGGCGCGTACCAACAACCGCTATAGAATGCCTGTCCCTGCTCTCAAATGAACCCATAACATACAGGGCCAGCGGCGGATCATGTATCTCCAAAAGCTGACCAGGATACTCTTTATCAACCTGCGTGATTATACGACCGCCTAACCCATTCACCCGATCCAGCTCTCCTGCCCAATCAACGCCGCCAGCTTGCGCTGTAATTGCATCCGCTGTCTCACGACCAATGCCGTTTATCATCATTAAAGCGCTTCTGTCGGCATCAAAAACAGCACGAGCAGACCCCAAAGCCAATACCATGGCACGTACAGTTACCGGCCCTATTTTCTCCATCATGTTAAGGGCAATATACGCCTCACGCTCATTCATATTCAGTTCAACTCCATGCGACAATTAGCTAAGGAAAATTAAATAGCATATCATCGTGAATCCGTCAAGGATCAACAGGAATTAGTGGCAATCATACGTCACGTCATCAGCCATCCAGAATTAAGCAACAACACAAAGCACAACAGACAACATAACGCCGCTCAACCATTCCGACACAGATGCTAATACGAGAAATATAATATCGCGTAAGGAATTGAACAGAAAGAATCAAGGCATTTTGACATAGTCCAGATCAACTCTGATTCTTTTGCCAAAATCGCCTCTTTTGGAATCTTTGACCCAGATAACAGCCGTGTACTCGCCCGGCTCTGACACTTCCCCATAATATCCATACTTGTACCTTGGGGATGCATGCTTATTAGATGACAGCATCCTACTCGCTGACAACGATTTCTTACATACAACATTGGTTTGTGGATCCAGTATGTAAAAATAAATAGTGCCGCCCTGTGGCTTCCATTCTTCCTTCCCTGGCTGAACCGTATGTTCCACCAATTGCGCAGACAAATAATATGGTATTTTGCGAAACTTCACATACCTGCTGATAAGATTCCTGTCTTCTACACTGTCAAAGGATCTTTGACCGAAATCAGCCACAAAAATCAGCTCCTTTCCGGTCCTGTCGTCAACCCATTTCGTCTGCAGCCACTTTATTTCCCGCTCTGAAAGCAGTCCCGCAGCTACTTTCCTTTCTTTGCCGGCATCGCTTCCACCACCATCATCTTCTTCCTCAGAATCAGATTCACGAACAAATTCCTGATCATCAGAACATAACATGTTCAGATATATGCAGACAGCACTGCCATCCTTTTTCTCAAGGCTGACTATGCCGTTTTCCATCTTGACAAATACAGCCTCAATTTCCTGACCGCGCACGCTGGTCCATGTGCGAACGCTTGAATAATCGTCATTAATATCATCGAGCCCCTCTTCCGCACGCAATATGCCTGCCGTAAGAAAAAACACAATAATAACAATATATACGTGGAGTATTCGCATAAATAAACGCCAATATGTATAATCACTATTAATCAAAATCATACATTATGTCCAGCGAAACTTGACCCCAATATCAACCGCATTCCAAAGCCCATTAATTATTGCCAATACACGGCGTAAACCCTATGCTGTATGATCATTGGAAAAACGTAAATCGTATCTTACAAGGAGCCTTACCATGACTACAAAAACAAAGAACACAACAATTTCAGATGTTCTGGATAAGAATGAACTAATCGTCATAGCAGGCGCCGGCGGTTTCATCGCCGGAACACTCACGCGCTATTTCCACGACAAAGGATTCACACATATCCGCGCCATTGACAAAAAACCTCTCCGCAACTGGTACCAGCGCACACCCGGAGTCGAAAGCCTGTGCATGGATCTTAGCAAACAGGAAAATTGCGTTCGAGCATGCGAAGGCGCCGCGGAAGTCTACAACATGGCGGCCGATATGGGCGGAATGGGGTTCATAGAAAGATTCCGCGTCGAATGCCTGCGCAGTATACTCATCAATACACACCTCATTGAAGCCGCTTACAAGGCAGGAGCACAACGCTATTTCTTCTCCTCTTCCGCATGCGCTTATAACATCCTGCTTCAACAAGACGCCAATGTAACAGCTTTAAAAGAATCTGACGCATATCCCGCCATGGCAGAACGCGGTTACGGCTGGGAAAAACTTATATCCGAAATGTTCTGCCAGGAATACTGGGCTGAACGCGGAATGAAAACATTCATGGCCCGCTTCCATAATGTCTATGGCCCAAACGGAACATGGGATGGTGGCCGTGAAAAGGCGCCTGCCGCCATTTGTCGCAAGGTCATAGAAGCAATGGACACAGCTAAACATGAAATATCCATCTGGGGAGATGGCACTCAGACCCGAAGCTACATGTACATAGATGACTGTGTTAAAGGCATAGATATGATCATGCACTGCGAAAAACTGATTGCCACCCCCATCAACCTGGGATCAAACGAACTGATCTCCGTTAACGATCTTGTGACAATAGCTGAAGAAATAGGCGGAGTAAAACTGAAACGAGCCTATGATCTTAACGCACCACGCGGCGTGGCCGGCCGAAACAGCGATAATACATTCATTATGGAAATACTCGGATGGGAACCCAAAACACCATTCCGCGAAGGTCTGGCCAAAACTTACGTCTGGATCAAATCCCAGTACCACGACCGAAAAGAAGGAAAAAGAGTCGTAATCGATTAAACCTATTTTCTGTTTTTGAGGACCACCCCTATAGACAGCGTCTGCTTCAGCGCCCCCCTTCAGGATGCCCGGTAACTTCCCGGACAATGGCACACGCCTCGGCAATGCGCTGTTCCATTTTACCGGTTAAACGATTCGTGTCCCGAAAAACAAACTCGACGAAATAGCCTTTTCCTATCTCAAGAGTTTCCTTGAGATGATTCCTGAAATTAACAGGATCAAAAGTGGCGTCGCACAGTTTTAACGGAACAGGCTTGCGCGACCAGATGATGTCGCGGCGGCAATTAACTGCGAGTTTTTCAAGATTGCACCATGGTGTAACACTTACCTTGCGAAGCCCGACAAGTTTCTGGAGGTGAGGCATGAGATCATGCACCGGCTCGCAGCAGCCGAATTTGAAAAGTTTAAACTTGCGGGAAAGTATTTCATAGTGAGGCATGAAAAATTCAGCGAACATGTCGGGTGAAATACCGGTCGCTTCCTGTGCTTCCAGATAACCATAGCGGTCGGACGAAAGAATCCGATCCCCAGCCGCTATTTCCCGGCCAGGGATCTCATCCGAAAACTGCGAACTGCCCGAGCAGTATCCCTGATTCCCGTCATTGTTAAGGGTGAGGAGGCCCTGTTCCTCCTCCCATCTGCCCAAGGTCAGGTTGTTATCGGCCAGAAAGGAAAACAACCTGTGGACTGCTTCCGGATTGATGGCCATCTGTAGAAAAAGTTCCTGCATACCCATGAGATGAACCGCCTTATTGGCAATACCATCGGAATAACAGGAACTGGGCCTGCCAATGACCACCGGCAGCAGACCCCGAAACACCTCATCAGCCAACTCCGCACGCTTGACGGTCAAGTCTTTCTTCAGGGTCAAAACCACTTTCTTCAGCTTGGCAAAATCGCCATCAATATCCTTTATCGGCTTGTTGGTTTCATAGCCCAGAGCGCCACCATGGCCGTCATCTGTATGGATAAATGTAAGCTCTTCACAATAACTGTTGTTTTCAGTAATCCAGTCCACGACGAACCGGTCCGGAATAATCCGGTCATCATTTATTTTTTCATAGGAGACAATGGCATACAACAGACAATTCTCCAGATAACGGCCATCGTCCGAAGCACATTGCAAGGCCGGCATCAAATCCTTAAGAAATGTACCGTTATCTTCAATATGAAATGGATACGTTTTTTGCTCAAGCCTGTTGTTCAGCCGCCATTTATCCCGCCGCTCCTGCATCACTTTTCCATGGGCATATCCGGCATAGACGGCAGCCAATTCTTTCAAATGTGACAATTCTTTCTTATCCATTTATCGCTCCCGAAAACCAGACTCTCACCAGCTGGTTCAACAGTGATTAATTTGCACAAAGATTATGTGTTAGCTTCCAGCCACTTGAGCAATTCGTCTGCTTCGCGCTGGCTGTTCACACATGTACTGTAGAAAACAAGGTTCGGCTTCAACTCGCGGTGGAATACCTTCACTTCCTCCGCACTGCATCCGACAAACACATGCTTGCCCGTAGCCTGAAAGCGTTTCAACAGGTCAATCCATTCAATCATCGGCTTGTCGCCGGCACTGGGCGTCCACTGAATGCCATCGAGACTCTTAATGCCTGTGATAGCATCAAAATGTCGAAGCGCCCCACGACCATCGTAGTGATACACAGAATGATCAAGGAAACCGCTCTCTTCATCAAGAGCAGGCAGAACGAATTGCCCGAAATGCTCCGGAGACAGCAGTAGACAAAAGTCGCATTGCGTGGTCGCGTAGCGTTCTTCACAGAAATAGGGCAACCAGCCGCATGTTCCTCGCTCCGCCATGCAGGCCGCATTGTAAAGTTCATGGTAGACAACCTGATGAAGCTTTCGCACGTTTGCCATGGCCTTGTGCACCATATCGGGTTGATCAATAATATCCATGCAGATCTGATCGGGACCACGGATGGCCGCCAACCAGTCGAGATTGGAGTGAAGATCAAGCATGCCCACCAGAAACTTTCCCTTGCCTCGTTCGCCGGCCTTGCGGTACAGCTCCAGCATGCGCTGCCATGAGTTGTTTCCATGACCTAGTTGTAACGGCAGAGATTTCTCCCACGACTCCACAAACGGCAACGACCAGGTCGTCCCGTTGCTGTCCTTGGACTCATCCAGTTGCCCACCCACGAACGCTGCGAGTTGGTCAGGACCAAAACTCGGCTGCAAAAAAGGCATCGCTTCGCCACCGTAATATACGGAGGCCATGGACGCCTCAGCCTGATCGAGAATGTTGTCAAAGTCAACGTCAGGCAGGTATTGACCGGGAGGTCCGGACACCTGCTTGACCCCCTCTTTCGGCGCTGTGACAGCAATACACGGTCTCTTGATAATCTCTTTGTTCCAAAATGCCCGCCATCGAGCACGTGCCTCGTCAAGGCCCGGCTTAAAGCTGAGTTCCATTGTCTGTCCTTTCACCAAGAGGGTTACGAGTAAAATTTGCTCTTCATCATAAAGCGGGGCAATTCATAATATCTTAAGCTATAGTGGTTGTAGAAAGCAACATTAAGTGAAAGGAGTACGAGATGCTCAACGATGAAAAAATATCGGGTTGCCCCCGTTAATGGTGTTGACCCCAGCTGGCATGCCAAGCCGTAGCCTCGCAGCCTTCGTTAGACTGCGAGCGAAGGCTGGTGCCGGAGGAGGGAGTCGAACCCTCATGGTGTTGCCACCGCCAGATTTTGAGTCTGGTGCGTCTGCCATTTCGCCACCCCGGCAACCAAAAACAAGAAAGCCCTTATATCATATGCAACAGACCGGTTCAAATAAGTTCTTATCAGGAATATTCAACAGGCCAGATGACAATGCATTTCCCGCTCCTATCCATGCATCTTATTAATTATCCATCCTGATACGAACTCGACCAGAAAACCGCGCCGCCAGAACGATCAACCCATGAAACCAGTAAATCACACAAAACCATCGGCTCCAGCTTGAACTCCAATAATTTGTCCAAAGATACCCAGCAGAACTCAATGTAATCTTCCAGCGAAACGGGATCCTCCGACGCATCAATGTCGGATATCGCTACTTCAAATATCAAATTAATCTCACAATGCCGTTCACCCGCTTGAATAAACGTATGCTCTACCGCACCAAGAAACCTGCCTACGGATATTTCCAATCCCGCTTCCTCTATAATTTCCCGGCAGAGAGCATCTTCAGCTTTTTCCATGAACTCAACATGCCCACCAGGTAAATACGTGTTATCCGCTCCTTTCGTGCGGCAAAGCAACAGCTTCCCATCCTGAACACATACCCCTCTTACTAAAACCTCTATTTGACCAGTATCATTCATGCTGTCTGCCTCCCACCTGACACAAAGCCATTGTTTTACAACTTCTTATCCCACATTCATGCGATTCTTTATGAAATACGCGGGCTAACCACGGGCCAATGTTACCACACCTATAAACGCGGCCCCAGCCTCTTTCAAAACTCTCGCACATTCATTCGCCGTGGCGCCAGTAGTCATAACATCATCAATAATAAGCAAACTCCGCCCTTCTATCCAATCTTTCATTTTTGCCTGAAAAACTCCTCGAACATTTTTTATACGCTGTTTCGCCGTCAGACCGGTTTGCGTCCCAGCATCCCACCCGCGTTCTAAACATCCCGCAACCAACGGTAACTCCATCTTCGACGCTACACCCTTTGCCAACAGCGCCGCCTGATTATACGTTCGCTTCCGCTGTTTTGATACATGCAAAGGCACACATGTAATCGCATCAAAGCGGTTATGATCATAATGAGCCCTGATACAGCCTTCAAGCAAAACAACAAGGTCACCACTTAAATAACCAGCTCCGCGATATTTGAAAGCATGTACCGCAGTCCTGATACTGCCTTTGTAACATGCCGCGGAACGTGCCATATCAAAGTACGGCTCGTCCCCAACGCACCATGAACATATATAATCATGATCTATAATACCATCAACAGGATCACCACAGACAGAACAGAAAGGACTTTTAACTAGATCCATTCCTGCCATGCAATCCCAGCATATATACCGCGATTCATTGCCTACTCTTGAATTACATACTGAGCAAAAACGCGGATAAACAAGATCCAGCGCTTTGTGTAGAACTGAAAAAGCCATACGCCCAACACTTTTATCAAACATATTTACCGACGATAATGTTCATTCTTTTTTTGGTCTCTTCCGAGATCGATCCCGCGTTCGTCAGGATGGCATGCTTTAAAGATTCCGAACAATCACACGCCTGTTTCCTTTCGAATCCACCTGTCAGCAATACGACCAGAATTTCCTTCGCCAATTTCGTATTAGCCGTTAAATGCTCTATCACCATGTCAACGGTAACAGCGCTTTCGGTCTCACGCCAGCAATCATAGTCCGTCACCATAGCAAGCGGTTGATAGCAAATCCCGGCTTCTCTGCACAACTTGGCTTCAGGTAGACTGGTCATGCCTATAATATCCATGCCTAACTGACGATAGACATGCGATTCAGCCCTCGTGGAAAACGCCGGCCCTTCCATGTTAACATATGTGCCGCCTTCATTAACCCGGACATCCAGACCGGAATCCGCTTTGATAACACGCCGCGCCGTCTCCGCGATGCACTTCCGCAATTTTCCGCACGTAGGTTCAGCGAATGAGATGTGCGCCACAATACCATCGCCGAAGAAGGTGTGCCCCGTAGAATTCTTGGTTCGATCAAAGTACTGGTCCGGCAGGACAATATCGCGCGGCCTCAAATCTTCTTTTAGACTGCCTACGGCACTGACTGAAATAATGCTTTCCGCCCCAAGCATCTTGAACCCGAAAATATTGGCCCTATGATTGATTTCTGAGGGAAGAAGCACATGACCCCGTCCATGACGCGGAAGAAAATAAACGTCATTATCACCCCATCACGCCGCAAATAAAAGCGTCTGACGGCCGACCAAAAGGAGTAGCAAGTTCTTTTGTCTCAACATTCCGCAAATCATCAAGTTCGTATAACCCA
>JAQBFJ010000283.1:0-5570 GCA_032123435.1 Verrucomicrobiota bacterium | reverse complement strand
AGTAGTGGTGAATATCCGTCTGAGTTTCCAATGTGGAGTGTGTCTAATATTCTCGATTACTGTGGTGTTACAAATAATGAAGGAGAAATAGGTTGGGCAACAAATAGCCTGTTGCACTCATGGATGCTGGTTGATCATACGATTCAAAAGCAAGTAACAGATGTTCTGAATGAACTGAAATGGGGAGTAACGGATGCTTTGGCAGGGGCTGGTAGCGAAACCGAATGGAGTGGGTTGGGATGGAATGGGGCATCTACGAATGCCACGACTAATACTGTAAACGGGGAATACTCATATGGTGATGAATGGCCTTACGTACTCGTCGAATATGTTCCAGCTTTTACACCATCTTATTCTTTTCTTTCTCTTGAATATGGGGATGGGTATTTTTTTGTTACTAATTTTCCGCGTGACGGCTGGGGGTATGGGTTTTCGTCGTTTTCCCTAAGTGGTAATTTAAGGATTGAATTGCTGGATGGGCCTCAAGATGAGTTTACGGCTGGATGGAGTGTTCAGTTTTGGTTGGGGGTGGATGCAGGGGAAGTTTGGCTTGAAAAGAATGATCCGGTTAATGAAAATTGGTCGATAACAGTACCGTCTTCTGATCTGCGAAATGGGTTCGTTTACTTGCACCCATATGGTTATCAAGCAGTTTTTTGGGTTATTTCGAGTGTCTGGAAAGTAGGTGGTGGATGGGGTTGGACATTTGATAAAGAGCTAACTTGTGATGGCAGTGCTTCTTATGTAGATGCTTTTTTGATTGCTAGCAGAACAGCATGCGTTATTACTGGCGATGTTCCTCACCGCGCGTGTGCAAAAGATCTTTACTTAAAAGGGCGTTTTCCGGCCGGCTGGGATCGGAGTTTAGAGTTTATTTGGGAACCGGAAATAGCCGGTTTGAACACTAACAGCTTTGTGTGTGTATTCAGAGATGAATCATACACAACAAACGCTCCCTTGTGCGAAGATTATAATGACGAAGCGATGTCCGGAATGCCTTACGGCTCCGGGTACTTTTTTCAAAAAGGATGGTCTGTAGGAGGAGCAAAATGGCTGCTGAAATGGGAGTTTCCAGTGATTCCGGATCCGGTTGTTTATAATACCGATGCAAAGGGCACCAGTGATACCGATTTGGACGATATTGTGGACGTTGCTGTGGATATGAACTCGTTCGGGCCTGATACGGGTACCATCGTGTTTCGCCCGGATCAGGAGCATCCTGAAGTTATTCTGCCCCTCGTTACTCCGCCGAGCTGGTATGGAACGCTGCCGGTGCATGCGTATATATCGCAAGGAGCTGTAGATTATCTTCCTTTTCAATATGTCGTGGATCACGGTGTTTCGATCTCGTTTTCCGGTAAGCGTTATATCGAAGATGCCGATGGTTGTACGCTGGTATATAATCTTGGTACGCACATAATAGAAACAGGAGCCATTACCAACGGCTCTAATCCGAGGAAAATGGTTTCGCTGATTCGTCCACGTGGAAATATCGTTACTTTTAGTTTCGAATGGGAAAATGACCATTTCAAGGATATGGGGTATCCGATAGGGATAAATGAAAAACGTGACTACATTCTCCGGGATGTTACGCCTGATCGTCATGATGACTATAATTACGATCTTTGTTTCGGATCAGGAATAGTGCACGAATATAGAAATGATAGTATTGATGGTACATATCAACGACCTTTGTTCTTGCTGGGGCCGCTTTCTGCGGTAAGCCATAGCGCGGGGTGGTTACGGAAGACTTTTTTCGATAAGGCCGCCTGTGGTTCCGTTGGATTTGCGCGAGGTCGCTTTTATTACGATTCTGATAGGACTCCCTTATCTGCTAACAGCCTGAACTATTATACTAAAATCTACTGGACGCCGGATGGAAATTATATAGACCGCTTGGAATATCAGGTGAAAGGCAATACCCAGGAAACGTGTATTGTAACGATAGACTATGATGAAGATGGCAATATCTTTGCTCTAAACAAAAGTGGATTTGACGACAGAAGTATATCGCGGAATGGTGATGTAATTACGTATTCATGGGGTACGGCTTCACGTAACGGGGCGGCGGTTACAAAAATCGTGGACGGCCGTTGGTCCGTTCAGGAAATCGACATGTATAATGAGGATAATAGACTTATACAACATGTCGTGAATGTTGGCGGGAATCAGGCAATAACTACTTACGAATACTTGCAGGGAGATCGGTATGAAAACGGCTTTATGCCAAGCGCTAACATACGCAAAGTTACGTACCCAGACGGTACATGGTATGAGTACACCTATTTTAATGATACCGGCTGGCTGATGAGCGAAAGTACCTGCTTCGATAGCGGCGTTCTTAAAGAAGCCATTTATGATTACGAGCCTGCGCATGGAGGCGACACGGCTGACAATATGAAAACAGTAGAACGGCCTCGTGTTGTCGTGAAAACATTTGACGGCAAAATTATCAGCAAAAGTCTGTATTCATATTTCGGCGTTTCTCAAACAATAGAACAACAGTGCGCGTCGGAGGCGGCACAATGGGATGATCCTGGCAACTATGTTGTGACAAATACGTATGATGGTAATGGTTTTATAAGTGGCCGGGTATCGCCATTGGGAAGGGAAAGTTTTTCACACAACGGTGGTCGAGCGATAACGTATCGTCTGAACGGCCAAAAGGTTGAGAACGTTGTTAACGCCCGTGGTTATGTGACATCTCATTCGGTTGAAGAATCTGGCTGCAAAATAGCGTTAGAATATTCATCAAAAGATTTCCTGGGTCGCCCGTTGGCAAGATTTTATATTAACGGCACATCCAACATAAATGAGAATTGGGGGCCGTATGGCCCTGCCAGAGTTATAGAGATAGATGGATCCAAGACGGACTATGAGTACTACAAGAACGGTTGGGTCAAGAGTGTTGAAAATGATGGCACAGGTATAAAGTTTGAATATGATTATGATGCGATGGGAAATATCTCACGCGTCATTAAAACTTGTGACGGCCAAAGCATCAGTATCAATAAGACGTATGACATTTTCGGTCGTCAGACATTGGCGGCTTCTGTTGATGTGACAGGCGGCTGGACAGCAGGCTATGAAAACAAACCATTTGGCATTCGTGGAATAACAAGCTTAGCCAATGGGGGAACAATAATAGAGGATCGTTATTTCGACGGTTCATTGAAAGCCGTTGATGGCTCAGGAGTCTCCGTCAGGACAGAGTATGAATATGGCGTCGAAGAAGATGGATTCTTTGTGAAACAAATTAATCCAGATGTGGTGACAGAGTGGACAAAGACCTATTACAACCTGCTCGGAGATCCTTGGAAAATCAAGAGAGCAGGCATTGATGGTGAAAGAATCATTATTTATGACGCTAAAGGGCGACGTGTTGCTGAAGTTGACGAAGAAGGTATTACCAATGTTGTATCATACACGACGCAAAACAGGATTGCGAGTTCGGGAATAGATCTTGATGGAAACGGTGTGCCTGATGTTGACGGCCGGGACAGACTTACGTTGTTCGACCGGTCAGTAGCGGTGAGCGGGGTTAAGAACGCGACTGGTATATTGCCCGTCTTTGACAGTGCTGATTCATACAGGATTTCATCGTCTGAAATCTCGCTTGACGGAAAAAAGACAACGCATGTCTACGCCGGAAGAACGAACATCCTGGCCAGTGGTGACTGTGCGTTTGGCGGCACTTATAGTACCACAAATATGTTGAGTTACGGCGGCATGGTTGTGTCTGAGTATAAAAAATGGCAACTCGACAGAGTGTTGCATTACGACACCAACAACCTTGTCGGAAAAACAATGTTGTACAAATATGATGCGCTCGGAGCCTTGCTGGAGACTGTGGATAGCGAGGCTGGATCGACAAAGTACTCTTTAGATGACAAACGAAGATTGATCAAAATAACATCGGCGGATACGAGCAGGGAGCCGGTTAGCTATGATTACTATCCGGGGACGGAAAAGGTTAAATGTGTCAAGGACGATGGAGGCAAAGAGTTAAGGTATGATTATTACCTTAACGGACTCGTCAAACGTGAATATGGTGATACGTATGACATTTCGTATAAGTATGATTCGCGTGGCAGAATGACGAAAATGACAACTGTGCGCGATGGCAACAAAGGGGACACGGAATGGATATACGACGAAGAAACAGGATGGCTTAACGAAAAGAAAATCAATGGGTTGACTGTTGAGAACTATTCGTACAGGAATAATGGGCAGATATCATCAGTGAAATATGCTGATGACGTTGTTGCGAAAAACAAATATGGTCTGGCCGGAGATCTCACGAGTGTAATATGGCAGGGCACTAATATGCCGGATGTGGCTTACACAAATATAGACCGGTTAGGCCGCGTGGGAGCGGAAATATCCGGAACTATCACCAATTATTATTTTTACGCGCTGGATGGTAGTGTAACCGGCGTTGTATGCGTGGCAGGCGGAGCAAGGGATTGTGAGATTGGTTACCAATACGGCACGGATCATGATCGAATTGAAAAAGTTACCTATCGAATCAATAGCTGTACAAACACAATTGATGCTGATTACGACGGATGGATGAGGCTTGTGGCGCTTTCCAATAGTTGCGAGATCAACGCTCAATACACGTATTGCGGAAATACCAGATTGATGGAATCCATGATTCTCAGTAAAAACGGGGAAAATATATTGGAAAAAAGGATAAATTGGGATACCATCAATAACAGAATAACGGATATGGTTTGTGTTTCCGGGGGACAAACAAACGAATATTCCTATATTTACGCCAAAAACTCAGACAGAATCAGCCGCATGACATTGCTGGATGGAACATATTGGGATTACAAGTATGACGATCTGGGGCAATTGATATCCGGCAAGCGTTTTTTGCCGGACGGTTCAGAGTATGTGAACATGCAATTTGCTTATAATTTTGACAGTATAGGAAATACCATAAAGGGTGGCTTATTGACGGCATCTGTAGCGCCAAATGATAGTTTTCTGCCGAACGATTTTAATTTGCACGTTGAACGGATATGGTCAAACAGAATAGAGCTTACCGGAACAGTGGCAGGAGACAGCAATGTGGTCGTTACGATTAATGATATTGCGTGTAAAAGGAAGGACGCACCTTTCTACTGTACTTTACCTGTAGATAATCTGGAACGGGAGAAACAAATTGTCATTTATGCAGTAAGTAACGATCTTGTTGCTTCGATAAGCGGAAAGCTGTATTTGCCCGCGGCTAGAGAAATTGTGAGTCACAGGAGCACCGGATCAATGGAGCAGGATAGCCGCTATTGGTATGATTTTGATACCGACGGGAAACTGCAATCTGTTACATCTACAGATTTGACAAAGAATTTCAGGTTGGACTTCAAGTATGATCCTAATGGCAGGCGGGTAAAAAAACTGGTATTGATGGAGCAAGATGGTGACTGGTTAACCAACTATACGCACACATTTGTATATGACGGCTGGACCTTGATATACGAAGAAGAATTGTGTCATACAGGTATAACCGACACAGTTATAACAAGAGATTACTTCTGGGGATTGGATGTTGCTGGTCAGCG
>JAQBFJ010000282.1:0-4999 GCA_032123435.1 Verrucomicrobiota bacterium | reverse complement strand
ACCTGTTTTCAACAAACATGTTTTTTCGCAGATTCCGACATCTTGAATTTTCTTTATCCCTGCATCAAAGGCTTAATGTCCGGGTTGTAAAACAAGCCAAAAGTCGACAAGGTCGGCGCTATACGTGATTCCTGAATTTCTACGCGCACTTTCTGAGCTGTTACAGGCTCAAAACGCAGAATCCGTTTGTATCCAACCACAGTCGCACCTGCAATCTCTCGCCATTCATTATCAATAAAGGCCATAAGACGGAATTTTTCAATTCGCTGACCCACCGCAATATGTTCCTGCAGGACCGCAACGTTGAATGTGCACGGTTTTTTCAGATCAAAATCCAGAACGGCCGACTCCTGGCCATTATTCGTTGTCCACCAGGTATTCATATTGCCATCCACGATATTGGAAGCGGAACAATTACCGCCTTCAAGCGTGTGCGACGCCTTGACTGACGCGTCTTCTGTCATATTTTCGGCAAAAGTCCTGCGTAATATATTTCCCAGTTCTTTTACTCTGGCACTGTCATTTTCATGAATTAACCCCCTGCGATCCGGCGGGAAATTAAGCAATAAACTTGCATTGCCGCCAACGGAATTGAAATAAACGTCCAATAAATCATCAAGCGAACGGACCTTATCATCCTCACCAGCATGATAAAACCAGCCCGGACGAATTGATGTGTCCACTTCCGCCGGATACCAGATAAGATCCCTGGCCTTCCGAATCAGATCACGACTCCCTGTGTCCTGATCATCAAATTTGATCCTAACGGCAAATTCGACATTATCCTCCTTCTGCGAATCTTCCGCTATTTTCTGATTATCCCTCATCTCAACCGGAACCACACTCCATTCGCTGGGTCGACAGTGACCGGCTTCATTGCCGCACCAGCGGACGTCCGGGCCGCAGATGCTAATGACCGCGCTTGACTGCAGGTCGCGAATAATCTTGTAGTAACTCTCCCAGTCATATATTTGCCGTTTGCCGTTCGGCCCTTCACCGCAGGCGCCGTCAAACCACACACAAAACAATTCACCATAGCCGGTCAGAATTTCTCTGAGCTGATTTCTGTAAAATTCATTGTATTTCGGCGAATCACCGTAACACGGCTCATGCCGATCCCATGGCGACAGATAAATGCCGAACTTTATCCCGCCTTTACGACATGCTTCCGACATTTCACGAAGCACATCACCCTTGCCGTCCCGCCATGGACTGTTCTTGACACAATGTTCAGTATACTTGCTCGGCCACAGACAGAATCCGTCGTGATGCTTGGCCGTAAGAATCAACCCTTTCATGCCGGCGCTTTTGCACACCGCCACCCACTGATCGGCATTGAATTCAGTCGGATCAAATATCGCCGGATCCTCCGTGCCGTCACCCCATTCCTTATCGGTGAATGTGTTGATCGAAAAATGCGCAAATGCGTAGAACTCCATTTTATGCCATTCCAACTGACGTTGTGACGGCTTTATTCCCGCAGCTTTTTTGATTACCGGATCCATTGATTTACACTCCTTGTCAATGCGCATTTAATAATACAAATCAAACGAATGATATATGACCTCTATTCCAGCAGGCAATTGAAATGTTGAACTGTTTGACGGCAGTTCCTTCTATTGAGTTGTTTTGTATTCTTCAATAAAATGCATGGCCGGATCATACTGCCGACCCGTAAGAAGCTTGATCCCGTCAGTAAAACCTTCGGGCCGTTCCCGAAGTTCATTTATCATGCGCTTCCTCCATTTTGCCAGTGTTTTACCCCAATCGGGGTCAGGCGAAAGGTCATGAATCTCCCCGGGATCAACCTCAAGATCAAAAAGTTGTTCCGTCCCGTCAAGCGGACGCCAGATATACTTGATTCTGCCGAAAAAGATACCGCAATTTTTACCGGGAACCCAATAACGATTTGCAGGCAATTATTCATACAACATCCCGGTCAGGGTTGACGGCCATTTTGCCAGTGTTTCAGCCGATATGAACGGGGTGTCATACCGTAAATGCTCTTGAACCATCTGAAAAAATAGCTGGCATTCTCAAAACCAACAGAATAACAAACGTCAAGAAGAGGCAGATCTGTGTGAGTCAAGAGCCTGCATGCCTGCTGAAGCCGTTTGCGATTCAGATACATGGACGGCGTCATTCCCAAATAACGCCGAAAACTGCGCGAGACATGTTCAGCCGAACGATTGCTCATAGTTACAAGTTCCTCAACAGTCGGCACATGATCAGGATTCTCATCAATGGATCCCAAAACCTGCCTCAGCCACGCGTGCATTTTTACATGCTTGTCTTGAGTAATAATATCCTGACAAAAATGATCCGTCATCAGCCGGACAAACAAACGCGCGAAACGCATTTTCATTTGTTCAGCCGAATTTTCAGGAAACAGTTGACGTAAGTCTTTCACCACTCCCGAAAAAACGCTCTTTGATAATCGGACTAAAGGAATTTCATTTTGACGCGTTAATGAAGTTGACAACGCTGATGTCTCCAGCATTATATCCAAATGCTGCAGCCAGCGTGTGTGGAACATCATATTTATAAATACACACCCGTCAGACCCAAACAGCTCGTGTACGTCATGAGCACGAATCAACATGATCGTACCCGGCTTGTCATGCCGCACAACACCATTGACTAACTGCTTCAGAACACCTTCCAGAACACAAACAAACTCCCAGTAATCTGAATGACAATGCTGGAAAAAATGATACGGTCGGTCCGCCGTTGTAATGCCGCCGGCAAATCCAAGCCGTTTTGCCAGTTCATTGGGATTCCACTTTAATACAGGCAAAGAAGTCATAATAAGATCAATAGAGTACACTATATTGTCAAAGGTATGCAAGACAGGAAAAATCGTATATGAAATAATTTCCCCCAATTAACAGCGTTGTGTATCGATGGATAAAAATAAGTTGTATAACACAGGAGACAATATGGATCAAAAAACTACAGGATTGTCAGTCGGAATAGTTGGATGCGGTATGATTATGCCCTCTTATTATAAGTCGCTCAGCAACTTCGATTGGATACAGATCCGGGCTTGCGCTGATCTGGATAAGGCCCGGGCCGAAGATGCATGCTCTTCCATGGAAAAAGAAGGTATCAAAAAACCCGCGGCCTGCACAACCGATGAAATGTTCGATCGGGATGATGTGGACCTCATTATCAATCTTACTAATCCCAAAGCTCATTTTGAACTGAATAAAAAAGCACTGCTCTCTGGAAAGCATGTTTATTCCGAGAAACCATTGACCGTGATACGCGAGGAAGGACTGGAACTGCTCACTCTGGCAAATGAACATAAACTCCTGCTCGGCTGTGCCACGGATACATTCCTCGGCAGTGGCCACCAGGCTGTCCGCAAACTGATTGATGAAGGAACTATCGGTACACCAACAGCGGTAACTCTATTCGTGGCTGGAAGCGGACCCGATGGATACCATGTTAAACCGCATTTCTTTTATCAGGCCGGCGGTGGCCCAATGCTGGACGTAGGCGTCTATTATCTTACAACTATCATTCAGAGCCTCGGCCCCGTTAAACGCGTGAACGCCATGACAAAAACCACGTTCGCTAAACGAACCGTACTTACCGAAGGCCCGTATAAGGGAGAAGAGTTCAACGTCGAAGTGCCAACACATGTGTCCGGCTCTCTTGAATTCAAAAATGGCGCTATCGGCACAATTATTACCAGCTGGGACATGCGCGGCGGACATACACTGCCAGCTATCGAAATCCACGGCACTAAGGGATCCATTCGGGTACCTGACCCCAACGCGTTCGATGGAACACCACGCTTGATGGCGGCAGGTGAAGCGGAAAAAGGCTGGCAGGATGTCGATACAAGCACTCACATGCAAGGCTACGACAGAGGTGTCGGCGCGGTGGACTTGTTGTCGAGTCTTAAGACAGGACGTACGCACCGCGCCAGCGGCAGTCTTGCTTATCATGTACTGGATGTGGCTCTGTCATTGTACGATGCCGCAGATTCAGGCAAAACCGTGGATGTCAACAGCACTGTAGAACGCCCAATACCACTGCCGCAAAACATGAACAAAGGTGAATGGGATTGATTAGTATATCGTACTTTGATCATTATATGAGTTAGTTGGATAAACAAGAAAGGACATTGACTATGAACATCATGGAAGATCTCGGAGTACAAAGTTATGCCTTGCGCGGATTCAAGACTAATCAGCAAGTAGCTGATAAAATCAAGGAGCTCGGATTATCAAAGGTTGAAATTTGCGGGGTACACGCTGATTTTTCCGAAGAAGATAATTTTGATAAAACTATTGCCGTTTATAAAAACGCCGGCGTGGATATCGCCTGCATTGGCGTGGAATCATTTGGCGCGGACGCAAAAGCCGCTGAATCCCGTTTCAAGTTTGCTAAACTTGCTGGAGCCAAAGTTATCAGCGCTGATTTCGATCTGGACACCGTTCCGGATTGCTACCGCACGGTGGAACAGCTCGGTGATAAATATGACATAAACGTCGCAATCCATAATCATGGCGCACAGCATTGGCTCGGTTCCGGAAGAATGCTTCGTCACGTTTTTGCCAACACAAATAAACGGATCGGATTACATATGGACACCGCCTGGGCACTGGATTCCAGAGAAGATCCTGTTGCCATGGCAAAGGAATTTCATGAAAGACTTTACGGACTGCATATAAAGGATTTTGTGTTCGATCGCGCAAGTCAGCCTGAAGATGTCGTTGTGGGAGAAGGCAACTTGAAACTTAAAGAATTGATGACCACGCTTAAGGAACAGAACTTCAATGGGCCCATGATATTGGAATACGAGGGTGATGTTGATAATCCGATCCCGGCTTTGAAGAAATGTGTCCAAGCCATATGCGAGGCGGCTGGCTAATCCGCATATTTCATAAAGAATCGCATGCGTGTGGGATAAGAAGTTGGAAAACAATGGCTTTATGTAGTAAGAGGCGAGCCCGGAGTGCGTAATCTCCTGCGTTATACGGCATTC
>JAQBFJ010000281.1:0-3146 GCA_032123435.1 Verrucomicrobiota bacterium | reverse complement strand
CACAACTGAACATTTAAACAGGGATATGTATCAATGTCGCCTTGCATCCCCCCATCCACCAGGCCATATTGGCAAATGTGCTCACATAAGAACCAATTATCACTTTGTTCTTGCTCAGCAAAATAAGTTCCATCAACGTTTCCCTGAGAGCTTCTTTTGAAGACCGGTCTGCAAACGGAGTACTTTTCTTCAAAGTAACAACTCTATTGCCATATCGCTTGACCATCTTCTCCATAATTATATCACTATCCGCGGTAATAAAAAAATTATGATCCGGAAATCTATCCATGGCCTCAAAATACATTTGCAGGCCATTCCGAGCCTTAAACAAATGAAACCTGTGCGCACAACAGAAATCTTCTGGATCCGTTATATCTTTCCCTGTTTCGCCATGTTCACGCCAGGACCTGATTGTCACAGACACTGTTTTATGAAACGAAGAAGAAACAGTTTTAATAACTTTTCTTATTTCAGGAACGGGCTTCAGTTTTTTCAGTTCATTTGTATAACCCGATCTTACAACTTTCTGAATATTATCCCTAATATCAACTAATCTTATGTCACTATGATCCAGTATTCTCAACGCCTCTTGTGCTGTTATGTCCTTGTAAGAGAAATCACCGCCAATAATGCTTGCCCACCCTCTTTCATTTAAGTTCAATCCCTTATTCTTAAGAGGATCTTCACCCGGCAAAGCAATCAATTCCCACGACGAGTAAACCCCGACTCCTGCCGGAATCGTTTCGAGTTCTATATCATTAGCAAACAGATCTGAAAACCTGCATTCTATCTTCTGCCAACCGCCTGCTTTCCACAATATGCGGAAATCCCTGTCCATCCTCATACAGGACATCAGACATCGAATACGATTACACAGCCCACCGTTGTTAGCCGCTACAATCATTTCTCATCCTTTTTTTTCGTTGCCATAAGATTCAAACTCACAGAGATACCTTCAATACAATCACTGCTTGAGTCACGCCCAGCCAGCACATCAACAGGATTCCATTCTTTAATATTTTCAAAGCCTGCTTCACGTAGACACATAACCAGTAAATCCTTGTCAAAAACACACCCGTGCAGGTCTCCAGGATAGGTTTGCCCGCCACAGACACGTTCCAGCAGGCGAGGATATAAGGGATAATTCTTTTCGATATAAACCTTGCTCAGAGCCGTAAAATCAGGCACTGCTATTCGAACAACGCCTGCCGACATGAGCATTCCGTTTATTTTCTTCAAAACATATAGAACCGAGCCTTCCCCGTCTAACATTTTCCGTCCCGGGTGTAAAAAATGTTCCAGAACATGTGAAGCGTAAACCTCACGACATCGACCGTAAAGATGTTTAAAACACCATTCCATATCAACAACCAGATCAATACCTCTGATCCTTCGCGCGTCAATATTTTATACCCTAGCTGTATGTCAGCGCCACATCCCAGATTAATTTTCAAATCCTGTCCGGCTAGGATTCTCCTCATATTACGACTATCGGAAACTTTTGCCATAGCCCTTCTCCTAATATGCCATGGTATCCAGCGCAAGAATTGCTCAGCATTCATCAGTTGCCTATCCTCCTTACATAATGCCAGCATAAACAGACATACAGATTAATGAGATAATGCGATCTTGTCTTCTTGCGACACTTTCCGCGCAAGCACAATCGCCTCGGGAGAAAACCATCTGCTCGATATACCTGTCTTCCTAACAAGCTTTTCCATGGGTCTTAATACATACCTGAACAAACGCCAAGTCCAACGTCTAACTCCTAAATCAGCCGGAGAAAACCAGAAGGTCATCCCCTGATTATAAGAAGCCGCCAGAATTTCGCTTCCGGGACAACGCTTCACAGCTTTTATAAGTTTTCGCAATTTCATAATCTTTAAATTGTGTGATGCAAGTACTTCCTTCATGTTCGAACGCGTATAAACCATAAGCCGAACAAGGTACTGTACAGGTGTCAACGTCGGTACAGTCAGCATCATCATGCCGCCATCACGCACAAACTGCCAATGTTTATCAATCACTATCTGATAATCCTCAAAATGCTCCACGAATCCGCACGAGTAAACAAAATCAAACTTCTCTTCGCTTTCCCACGTCATGAAATCGGCTTCTATAACACGTACGGGAAGTCCACGTGCATGAAATGCTACTTCAATATTACAGACCGTGGGTAAAAAATCCACAGCCGTGCATGAATAACCGTAACGAGCCGCCAGAAACATCAAGGAGCGGCCGGGGACGGCCCCGATTTCCAGACAACTGATTCCTTCCTTTTGGGGCAAATAATCAGCAACAACATCATGCCACGCCGGATAAAAATCATAAATGGAAGAATTTTTCACTTCCGGTCGTCTTGCCTGCCAATAATCAGGGTTTGTTAAAGAATTACCGTCATTATGCTCATCAACATTAAGCGTCATTTTATATGCTCCATGACGTGCTGTTCAAACATGTTCATTCTTACAGAAAGAGAATGACGCGATTGAATCAAATCTCTTCCTTTTTCGCGTATGGCCATATAATTCAAAGGATCAGCTAAATACGCCCTTGCTTTTGCCTCAAAATTACTACGATTGAATATAACACAATTTACCATGTCCTGAAATCCAAGCATCTCGAGATCATCCGTTTCCTGAGCAAAAAGCAGAGCCCCAGCCGCCGGAATCTCAAAGTACTTGGGCATTGTCAGGCGATATGCCAAATCGTCCGACCCAGCGGCAATAACCGCATCCTGTTCGCCAAGCCATGTTAGGAAATCCTGATCTGACAATGCCCTGTTCTCTACACCGCTATAATGTTTGTAATCAACAAAATCGAACCGACGACCCCAATTCCGCACGTCGTAGCACTTGCTGTTAATTGCTCCGTATAGCGCTAAAGAAGTTTGTCCGCGATACATGATCCTATGCTTCGTAATAAAATCATCCGGAATAGCCCATGAAAAATGGACAATCTGATCCTTTGGAATATTTCCGAAATGGTGCAAAGTCGGGTTAAGATAAAACGCTAATACGTACCGGATTCTATTATGCAGAAAATATTTTTCACGCCATGGCACTAAATGCGGATCACTGTATAATATATAGCTCAATTTTGATCTGCGTGTCGGCACTCCAAGAAAACGCCTGCGCCAGTCAACC
>JAQBFJ010000280.1:0-12313 GCA_032123435.1 Verrucomicrobiota bacterium | reverse complement strand
TTAAGTTCACGCTGATGCGTGCCTGAATTGTCGCCACGTGACACAAAAGTCATTTTCTGCTCGTATATCAGACGGAACGCGGATGCCGCGTCCCGTATGGAGGCGATGCCGGCCGGATCAGATTTCGGGCCCATGATGATGAAGTCATTATACATGACATCACGGCGATTAACACCGTATCCGTCCCGAACAAATTTATCTTCCGCTTCTCTCGCGTGAACAAGGATAACGTCAGCATCGCCGTTCATGGCTATATTGATAGCCTTACCTGTTCCGGCAGAGATAATGTGCACCTTTGCGTCATGCTTCTTTTCGAATGGCGGCAGAATATGATCCAGTAATCCGGTTTCGTAAGTGCTTGTAGTTGTTGTCAGTCTGAGAATGTCCTGCGCACCGTTCGCGTTGAGCGAGGGGAGTGTCAGCAATCCGGCGAGCAGGGCCATTATGAATTTATTTCTAATCATAATGATTCATCCTTCCAGTTCCGTTTATAATGTTTATGGTGAAATCTTTTCGACATATTTCCTGCATGCCGTTTTCACCGTGTGTTCAACATCAGTTCGCATTCGCGTGTATGCCCGTACCCATTCCTTCCCTGCCTTGGTCAGTGTTGCCGACCCGCCATGACATCCGCCGCGTTGTTTTTTTACGAGCGTGACACCCAGTGCTTGTTCCGCCTTTTTCACGTCGCCCCAAGCTTTCCGATAGCTCATGTGCATGGTTTCCGACGCGGCACGCAATGATCCTTCCTGCTCAATAGCTCGTAGAAGGCGCCATTTGCCGTCGCCAAATGCTCCTTCATGCTCTCCGTAAGACAGCCACAACTTGAATCTGGGCCGTAACTTGGTGGAAGGTTTCTTGGTTGTTTTATTCATGAAATATTTTTTTACTTAAAACAGCCCAGTTGACATTTACAAAGCTTGATATTGTGTTCATTACAGACACAACCGATATGTCACAGTCGACATATCGAACCACATGGCGCGTGGCAAGGCAAGCGGGAAAGGGCGAAAAACAGAAGGGGCTATTCAATATATGAGAAATAAAGGGTGGAACAGGCGGAAATAAATAATCACTTGCGCTATCGGATGGTTGGCTTATATTACCTGCATTGGGGTTGTCGGCATCAGGAAAAAGGAAGTTCATGAGCAGGTGTCTAGAAGGGGAAAAACTCAAACAACAGTTGAAATGCGTTTTCGACCAATATAAAGGCGTGGAAAGTGAACTTATTCCCGTCCTGCAGGATGTTCAGGATGCCTGTGGGTATGTTCCGGTTGACGCTATCGCCGCTATCGCGCGATTTCTTAAAACGCCAGCAAGCAAGGTGTATGGTGTTGTGACTTTTTACGCGCAGTTCTACCTGAAGCCCCAGGGGAAACATAAAATAAGGGTATGCCAGGGCACAGCATGCCATGTTCGTGGTGCCGATGAAATAATGCGCGTCATAAAAAGAAAACTAGGCATCGAAGAGGGTGAATCTACTGCCGATTTCGAATTTAATCTTGAGAAAGTCGCATGTTTCGGATCATGCGCTTTGGCTCCCGTTATGGTGGTCAACGATAAGGTGTACGGGAACGTTACCCCAGAACAGGCTTTAGAGATACTGGATGGACTTTCATCATGAATTACGAACAACTTAAAGAAAAAGCTTTGGTAGATTGGCGGAATTTCAGCAATCCTGACACTGCCAGGATACTTATAGGCACCGGAACATGCGGACTTGCGGCAGGTGCCGGTGATTTAATTGATATAATTAAAGACTATGTAAGGAAACGACATGTCGACGCGCAAGTTTGTGACACAGGCTGTCTCGGGCTCTGTTATGCTGAACCCCTTGTTGAATTGAGGAAACCAGGTGCGCCCGCAATACTCTTTGGAAGGCTTAATCCAGAAAATATAACCGAATGCCTTGAGAATTATTTCGAGAACAATAAGTGGGATGATCCGAACGCGCTTGCCATAATGGAAGGTGATTCCATCAACTCAATTCCGTATTTCCGGGATTTACCCATGATTAGAGGTCAAGTCCGGATTGCATCGCGTAATTTTGGCATCATCAATCCGGAAAATATAAACCACTATATAGCTCGTGATGGTTATGCGGGTCTGGCGAAATCCCTTAAGTTGTCGCATGAGGACGTGATCACGGAAGTAAAAGCATCCGGTCTCAGAGGGCGCGGCGGGGCAGGATTTCCGACAGGCATCAAATGGGAGTTCTGCCGTAATGCTCCGGGTAATAAAAAATATATGATCTGTAACGGGGACGAGGGCGACCCTGGCGCTTTTATGGACCGCTCAGTACTGGAAAGCGACCCGCATGCCGTCATTGAAGGCATGACAATTGCCGCTTATGCGATAGGGGCCGACGAGGGTTACATATATGTGCGTGCCGAATATCCATTAGCCATTAAAAGGCTTGAGAAGGCTATCAAAGACGCCTTGGACATGAACCTTGTCGGCAAGAGTATATTAGGAAGTAAATTCAGTTTTGACATCCACATCAAGAAGGGCGCAGGCGCATTCGTCTGCGGAGAAGAAACAGCTCTGATAGCTTCTATTGAAGGTAAGCGGGGTATGCCCAAAAGCCGTCCGCCATTTCCAGCCCAAAGCGGACTTTTCAACAAGCCGTCGAATATTAATAATGTGGAAACACTCGCTAACATCCCTTTTATCCTTCGAAACGGCAGTAGTGAATTTGCTGAAAACGGGACAGAGAAAAGTCGCGGCACGAAAACTTTCGCGCTGACAGGAAGAATAACGCGGACCGGCCTTATAGAGGTGCCGCTTGGTATCACGCTGCGCGAAATAATTTTTGATATTGGCGGCGGCATCCCGGATGGCAAGAAATTCAAGGCTGTGCAGACCGGCGGGCCGTCCGGTGGATGTATACCGTGTGACCTGCTAGACTTGCCTGTTGACTACGAAAAACTTGCAGAAGCAGGCGCTATCATGGGGTCAGGCGGCATGGTTGTTATGGACGAAAGCACCTGTATGGTCGATATCGCGCGATACTTCATATCATTTACGCAGAGCGAGTCATGCGGCAAATGTGTTCCTTGCCGCTTGGGCACAAGACAAATGATGCTAATCCTGGATTCTATAACTCGAGGAGATGCAAAGGTTGATGACATTAATCTGCTGATAGAACTTGGTGAAACAATCAGGCTAGGGTCGCTCTGCGGGTTGGGTCAGACGGCACCCAATCCTGTGCTCACAACTATCAAATATTATAAAGATGAGTACGAACAACATATAATCAACAGAATATGCCCTGCAGGATCGTGTTCAAATCTCCTGACGTACGAGATTGATAAGAAAAAATGTATTGGTTGCACGGCCTGCGCAAAAGCGTGCCCGGTAGATGCGATATCAGGGAAACCAAAGGAAGTCCATGCCATTGACCAGGAGGAATGCACCAGATGCGGGTCATGTTTTGATGTATGTAAATTTGAGGCAGTAAAGAAGTCGTGAGCACAGGAGAATGTAAGGAACCGAATAAGATATAAATAATATGATCACCGTAACCATAGACGGCAAAACAATTGAGGCTGCTGAAGGTTCGACCATAATAGCGGCCGCGGAAGCAGTAGGCATCTACATTCCACATCTGTGCCACAGCGATGGCTTTGCGCCATACGGGGCCTGTAGGATGTGTATCGTCGAAGTCGAAGGCATGCGAGGACTGCCGACAGCCTGCACGATTAAGGTTGCCGACGGCATGGTTGTGCGAAATGACTGCGATAAGGTAAATAAAGTTCGCCGGATGATATGTGAAATGCTGGTTGCTGACCATCCTCTGACATGTCTGACATGCATGGCTAACATGCGCTGTGGTCTTCAAAAGGTTGCTTCATATCTTGGAATACAAGAAAGCAGACTCAAACGACTTGAGCGTGAACCGGTCGTCGATGAAAGCAATCCGTTTTATATAAGGGATATGAGTAAATGTATCATGTGCGGGCTCTGTGTTCGATCCTGTAATGAGTTGCGGTCCATAGGTGCAATTGATATCGCGGGACGCGGTTACGAGAGCAGGATCGCGGCGTTTAATGACGCGCCAATCGCTGATTCTCCATGCGTATCTTGCGGCGAATGTGTCGATAATTGCCCGGTCTCCGCTCTCTGGGCTAAAAATGAAACCGTTCCGCCTGATACCGAAACGCGCACAATATGCCCGTATTGCGGCTGTGGCTGTGGTCTTGTGCTGGGCACGAGGTCAGGAAAAATAGTCAGTATTCGTGGTGATAAAACTAATCCGGCAAGTCATGGCAGTCTGTGCGTTAAGGGCAGATTCGGCTTGGATTTTGTCGGTGATGAAACGCGTCTTACGAGACCACTGATAAGGCGGAAGGGCAAACTGGAAGAAGCCGACTGGGAAGAAGCTCTTTCCTTGATAGTCGACAGGATCGGCATCATTAAAAAACAGCATGGACCCGATGCGCTTGCCGGTTTTTCGTCAGCTAAATGTACCAATGAAGAAAACTATGTATTTCAGAAATTCGTGCGCGCGGCGATAGGCACCAATAATGTTGATCATTGCGCGCGGCTTTGTCATGCATCAACAGTTGCCGGACTGGCACGCGCGTTCGGCAGTGGCGCAATGACTAACTCCATGGATGAACTGGAAAATGCGGACTGCATACTTGTTACAGGTTCCAATACGACCGAGGCACATCCGATTATCGGCATGAAGATAATGAACGCGGTAAAAAGCGGAAAAACGAAGCTGATAGTGGCGGATCCGCGCCGAATTGATCTGGTCGAATTCTCGGAATTGCACATAAGGCAGAGGTCAGGTACTGATGTAGCGCTGTTCAATGCTATGATGAATGTGATCATATCTGAAGAATTGTACGATAAGGAATTTGTGCTCGCACGTACGGAAGATTTTGATGTGCTTCGCGATTGTGTCAAGGACTGTACACCCGACTGGGCTGAGCAGATAACAGGTATTCCTGCTGAAGATATCAGGGCGTCTGCCAGGCTTTACGCGACAGCTGAACGCGGCTCAATTGTTTACAGCATGGGGATAACACAACATACAACCGGGACTGACAACGTTCTTGCTCTGGCTAATCTCTCGATGCTCACTGGTAATATCGGCCGGCTCTCAACAGGCGTTAACCCCTTGCGCGGCCAGAACAACGTGCAGGGCGCATGCGATCTCGGCGCGCTTCCTAATGTTTATACCGGTTATCAGAAAGTTGATGATCCGGATATTCAGAAAAAGTTTGAGCAGGCATGGGGCGTTAAATTGTCAAGTCAGGCCGGATTAACAATCACAGAGATCATTAATGGCGCGGCGGATGGCAGGATAAAAGGTCTGTATATCATGGGTGAAAACCCGATGCTCAGCGACCCGAATATCAACCATGTTAGAGAAGCCCTTAACAAGCTTGATTTCCTTATTGTGCAGGACATTTTCCTTACCGAAACGGCTGAATTAGCCGATGTTGTTCTGCCGGCCGCATCATTTGCGGAAAAGGACGGAACTTTTACAAGTACGGAACGCCGAGTACAACGGGTACGGTCGGCGGTTCCTGCGCCTGGTGAGGCCAGACAGGATTGGGAAATCATATGTGATGTTGCCACACGGCTTGGATTTGACATGAGTTACAGTCATCCAGTGGAAATAATGGACGAAATAGCGTCAGTCACCCCGATCTATGGCGGTATCTCGTTTGATCGCATCGAAAAAATAGGCCTGCAATGGCCGTGCCCGGATAAAAAGCATGAAGGTACAATGTTCCTGCATGAAGGAACGTTTAAACGGGGCAGGGGCAAGTTTCATCCGACACCATTCATTGAAGCAAAAGAGATCCCGGATAAAGAATATCCATTACTCCTTACTACAGGCAGGTACCTTTATCATTTCCATACACGCACCATGACCGGCAGGTCAAAGGGGCTGGAGGAATTATGTCCGCCTGTTCCGGTTGAAATACATCCTGATGATGCCGTAAAGTTTGGAGTCAAGGATGGTGATAATGTTGAGATTAAGTCAAGGCGCGGTGAGATCAAGGCAACAGCCAAAGTTACCGAACGTTCACGGAAAGGCAGTGTGTTTATCGCGTTTCATTTCCGGGAAGGCCCGGCAAACGCGCTTACAATTGATGCGACGGATCCGGTTGCCAAGATACCGGAATACAAGGTGTGTGCCGTAAATTTGCATGTTTCATGAATAGCCCGAATATTGCATGAAAATCAGTAAGGATGGCCAGAGACGCGGACAGGGAATAAGAAGATATTCACCACCCGGCGTCCCCGCCTCGAGTTCCCGAGGAAGCGGAGAATCAGAAGACAGGATGTTACATCAAATCCTGTATTGCATGAGCAATCCATGATTTGATGCAACGTTGTCCTCAGGGAGTAAACCTCCGAGACAACCTCATCTCCTCCAACATGCAAAGTATTGATTTAATTTTGAAACACTCGTTTCCGAATTAAATCAACTCTCTTCTCTGTATTGCTCCGTGCCTCCGTGTGCTCCGTGGTAAAATGCTCTTCTTCTCACGCCGCCGTGCATCTGCCTCGTTTTTAACCGGTGCAATGTTCTATGTGATGTCCGGTATGCGCCGCGCCCGTTTCCGTTCATGTTCCGTCAGGAGTTTTTTGCGCAAACGAATATGGAGTGGGGTTGCTTCAACCAGTTCGTCATCGTCAATATATTCCAGTGCCTCTTCCAGGCTAAGGCGTATAGGCGGCGTGATTTTCATATTCCGATCCGAACCTGAAGCGCGCATGTTTGTCAATTGCTTGCCCTTCTGTACGTTAACGACAAGATCGGAGTCCATACAATGTGAGCCGACAATCATACCTTCATAACAGTTATCTCCGGGCTCGATGAAGAACTGACCACGCCGCTGGAGCGCATCAATCGCGAATGCCGCCGCATTGCCATTGGCCATACTGATCATTACGCCGTTATTGCGCTGGGCTATTGGACCCATGAATGGCGCGTAATGAATGAACTGGTGTGATATCACCGCTTCGCCTGCAGTTGACATGAGCAATTTACTGCGGAGTCCTATCACGCCGCGGGTCGGAATATTGAATTCCAGCATCTTACGCGTGCCGAACTGATCCATGCGCGTCATTTCGCCGCGTCTTGTACCAACCAGTTCGATTACCTTGCCGGCATACTCATCCGGTACGTCCACGACAAGTACTTCAATAGGTTCTTCCTTTATGCCATCCCGTTCATGAAAGATTACATGCGGCTGAGATGCGGTCATTTCAAAACCTTCACGCCGCATATTTTCGATCAGGATCGATAAATGCAACACTCCGCGTCCGCTGATCTTGAACGACTCGCCGCCAATTGTTTCCACGCGCAAAGCCGTATCCCGTTCCGCTTCGCGCAGGAGTCGTTCGAGCAGATGACGACTGCTGACGTATTTGCCTTCCTTCCCATAAAATGGTGAATCATTGGCGCGAAAGATCATAGAGATGGTTGGTTCCTCAAGACTGATGGGAGGCAGTGCTTCCGGATGTTCGGCGTCAGCGATTGTATCGCCTATATCAATATTACTGATACCGACAATCGCGCAGATATCGCCACACGGCACATGATCGGTTTCCTGCTGTTCAAGTCCTTCAAAGGTAAACAACTGCTTGATCTGGACAGATTTAATTATGCCCATCTTATTGATATGGACAAGTGGTGATCTGAGGTCAAGAGAACCGCGGAACACGCGGCCGATCCCTATTCGTCCGACATAATCCGAGAAACCCAATGTTGCCACCTGCATCTGGACCGGTCCTTCGAACCGGGGTGGGGGTGGTATATGTTCCAGAATCGCGTCCATCAACGGGAGGATTGATAGGCGTTCTTCCGTGAGCGATCTTGCAACCCAGCCTTCTTTGCCGCTGGCATAGAGTATCGGAAAATCAAGCTGGATATCGCTGGCTCCCAGTTCCATGAACAGGTCGAAAATCATTTCATGTACATGGTCCGGCCGCGCATCCTTCTTATCGACCTTATTTATTATGACCAGTGGTTTCAGGTTCAGCGCGAGTGCCTTCATCAGAACGAAACGGGTCTGTGGCATTGTGCCTTCAGCCGCGTCCACGAGCAGGAGCACACCATCGGCCAGCTTCAAAACACGTTCCACCTGACCGGCAAAATCGCTATGGCCGGGAGTATCGATTATATTGATTTTAGCGCCGCGATATTCGACGCTGATATTTTTGGACAGGATAGTGATTCCGCGTTCGCGTTCGAGGTCATTACTGTCGAGAAAGCATTCGCGAATCAGTTCATGTTTCTTGAACAGGTTGGCCTGTTTAAGTATTTCATCGACCAGCGTGGTCTTGCCATGATCCACGTGTGCTATAATCGCAATATTTCTCAAGTTTCGGGAATGCATTTGATATCCTTACTACAGTTTAAAGCGGGCGAGTTTAGCGCGCATTATTCATGAAAAATCTACTGCGAGCGTGTATCTTACACCATCTCAAGGACTTGCCTCGGAACCCGATTTCGACGTGTCTCGCCCTCGTTTTACGCATCACCATTTTTAATAACCTGAAAAAATGCTTTTGTTCTTCCTCACTTTCATTTATTAATTCTTATTCTGAATTATGAAAGAAAGAGATCCATTTGATTTTTGGTACGCCGTCAACAATACGGAAGTAATCTTGATGCCTAAACAGCACCTTGAAACTTTCGGAACGACAGTGATCAATTACCATCTCGTGAGCGAACTGATGGATAATGTCGATCAAATCCGTATAAGGGAGGGCAGGATGCAGTTCAGCCAACCCAAAATCATCGCACCTGACGCTTACACCCAGACCCTTCTGGAAGGTTTCGGCGAACAGGCCGGTAAGTATCTCGATTGGTTAAAGGAAAATAAATCAACATTACATATTCTCCAATACGGCTATACACTGAAACAACAATCATTCAGCGAACACGTTGTTTCCGACAATATGCAAACAGTAGTTGACCGGGTAAAATCCGACGTCACCACAAAGAGTGATCCGTTAGCCGCGGTTGTCGTTGGTGTTGACAGCCCCTGGGATGTGTGTCTCATAAAATTGTTTCTGCAGGTAATGCTCACCTCGGCAGGAACAAACATTCAACAACTCAAACAACGTCATCTGTTCGATGATGACCGCGGAGTGCCGCGCGGAATTCGAGAGGAGATAGAAGTTTCATTCGAAACAGCAACCAAACACAGGCATCTTATCAACGCTTTAGCCAAGAAACTGCGGACTTATAATCTTTTCGAGGAATACGAGGACCGCTTCTTCTCGCTAGTCAAAAACAAATAGCCTCATCAACAAAAGCAAAGTCCGGAGAATAATTGATTTATGGGCGCAACCATTACAGAGAAGATACTTGCTCGCGCTGCAGATAAAAACAGCGTTATACCCGGCGATAATATCTGGGTCAACGCCGATATACTGCTTACGCATGACGTGTGCGGCCCGGGCACGATCGACATATTCAAGGACAAATTCGGCGTTGACGCCAAGGTATGGAATCCCGCTAAGGTTGTTATAATACCGGATCATTATATATTCACCGCTGACAAAATGGCTCAAAGAAACATCGATATTCTGCGGGCGTTCGCGAAAGAACAGAACCTGCCCCATTATTACGATGTTGGTACACCACGTTACAAGGGCGTCTGTCATGTCGCACTGCCGGAGGAGGGCCACGTCAAGCCAGGCGAGGTGATATTCGGAACCGATTCGCACACATGCACACATGGCGCGTTCGGCGCATTTGCCACCGGTATAGGCAATACGGATGCTGCTTTTGTCATGGGCACCGGCAAACTACTGATCAAGGTGCCTGAAACGCTCCGCTTTATTCTGAATGGTATTCTTCCGGATTATGTCGCCGCCAAGGATATAATACTCCGTATTATCGGGGACATAGGCGTGGATGGCGCAACTTATTGCGCCATGGAATTCCAGGGTGAAGCAATCAATGCACTCAACATGGAAGAACGCATGACCATATGTAATATGGCAATTGAAGCAGGCGCGAAAAACGGCATCATGGAACCTGACAAGACGACCATGAACTACCTGAACGCCAGGACAAAAGAACCGTTAAATCAAGTGCACGGGGACAAAGACGCTAAACCAGCAAAAATCCACAATTATGATGTTTCATCCTTCGTGCCATGCGTCGCCGAACCACACCTGCCGTCGAATTACGCTCCCGCTCGCGAGAGATCAAACGTGAAATTAGATCGCGCTTATATAGGATCATGCACCGGCGGCAAGTTGACCGATTTCATAATGGCTGCGAAAATATTAAAGGGACAGAAGGTCAAGATCGATACATTCCTCGTACCCGCCACAGCTGAAGTGGCTGAAAACCTGCTGCGTGAAACAATAGATGGCAAATCTCTTCTCGAAGTTTTTGCCGAAGCAGGCTGTAAGGATATAGCACCACCTTCCTGCGCGGCCTGTCTGGGCGGGCCTGAAGATACTTTTGGAAGAGCCCATGGCAAAGAAGTGATAATAAGCACGACAAACAGGAACTTTGTTAATCGCATGGGATCAAAACAGGCATCAATTTATCTGGCGTCGCCGCTTACCACGGCGGCATCCGCGATTACAGGCCAAATAACCGATCCCCGCGATTTCATGTAGAATAACGATGCACAGAAAAGGATGTAATAATGGCAAAGGCTGATAATGATATCATAACCGGCAGAACATATGTGCTGGGCGATAATATAGACACGGATCTTATCATACCTGCTAAATATCTGACCCTAATTCCCGGAATACCAGAAGAATACCGCAAACTGGGAAGTTACGCCTTGTCAGGTCTGCCCGATGAACACCTGCGCTTCGTCGCGCCAGGCAAAGAAAAGTCCGATTTCACTGTAATAATAGCAGGAAAGAACTTCGGTTGCGGCTCATCACGCGAACATGCACCAGTATGTTTGGGCGCCGCTGGAACACAGGCGGTAGTGGCTGAATCATACGCCCGCATCTTTTTCAGAAACGCCGTGGCCACAGGTGAACTTTATCCACTTGAAAGCAAGCAGAGATTATGCGACTTATTCAAGACAGGTGACAATATTGAAATCAGTTTGAAGGAATGCCTCATAACCAACATGACGTCTGGTAGTACATTCGAATTGAAACCATTGGGCGCGGCAGGACCCGTTGTAAAGGCAGGCGGTCTTTTCGCTTACGCACATGACGAGAAAATGATATGAAAACACGAATCATAGCAATCGCCAACCAGAAAGGCGGCGTCGGCAAGACAACAACCGCCGTCAACCTCTCCGCCTGTCTTGCAAAAACTGGCAATAAAGTACTCGTCATTGATCTTGATCCGCAATGCAACGCGACAAGCGGGCTTGGCGTTTCACAAAGACAGGGCATGAGCCTGTACCACGCAATGTTGAATCAAGGAAGCGCTATTCCACTCATTCAACATACTCCGATAGAAAACCTTGACCTCATAGCATCCGAGCTAGACCTGGCCGGTTCCGAAGTAGATATTGCACGAACAGAAAGTTACCTTCATTGCTTCAGCAAGGCAATCACGCCAGTAGTTGAACAAAACATATATTCATTCATCTTTATTGACTGCCCTCCGTCTCTAGGCATCCTCACAATGAACGCACTTGCCGCAGTTCATTCACTTATAGTGCCGATGCAATGTGAGTATTACGCGCTTGAAGGATTAAGCGTTATCACGCGCCTCATCAAACAGCTTCGTGAATCAGACGCCAATCCCAGAATTGAACTGGAAGGGATTCTCATGACAATGTTTGACCGGCGTATCAATCTGGCTCCTGAAGTAGTCAAGGAAGTACGCCGCCATTTTGGAGAAAAAGTGTACCGTACCGTCATACCACGTAATGTACGACTCAGCGAAGCGCCCAGCTACGGACAGGCCATCATCCAGTACGACGTAAATTCGTCAGGAGCAAATGCCTACAGACTCTTCGCAAGAGAATTTACCAGACGTGTTACCTCCAACATTAAAAAGGAAAATGAAGCTGAAAGTCTATCAATAGACACTGACCTGCAACAACCAGACCCAATCGGCAAAATCCAGAACGAACAGCCCTGATCCAGACTCTACCCCATCCGTAACACGCCTACCCCAAATGTTGCATGAGAATCACAGGGAATGCTGGGTAAGTAATGTATCTGCAGGGCATTTTAACCACCCGGCCTGCCTCGTCGTAGCTTCCTTGCGAAGACGGGCGCCCCCTTCGTAGCTTATCAGCAAAGCAGGACGCCTCCGTGTACTCCGTGGTGAATATCTTTCTTAACCATTCGCTTGCCTCGTCGAAGCTTCCTTGCGAAGACGGGCGTCCCC
>JAQBFJ010000279.1:0-14365 GCA_032123435.1 Verrucomicrobiota bacterium | reverse complement strand
GAGAGCGTTACAATAAGATACTTGACATATGGACTCATGAGAAGGATGATATTTCCAATGCCATTTATCGAGGGATAGATGAGAATGACGTCAAAAATGAGATTAATCCAGTTTACATGATGGTGGATTCCAAGGCCAGGGGCAGTCGACAGCAGATACGGCAGTTGGCTGGTATGCGTGGTTTAATGGTGAAGCCGTCAGGGCAGATTATTGAACGTCCGATCATATCGAATTTCAGGGAAGGACTGAGTGTTCTGGAATACTTCATCAGCACGCATGGTGCGCGTAAGGGATTAGCTGATACGGCGTTAAAAACGGCTGATGCGGGATATTTGACGCGGAAGCTTGTGGATGTTGCGCAGGATGTGATTGTTGTTGAGCAGGATTGTAACACTGTCAATGGCATTGATGTGTCTTGTGTATCTGAAGGCGACGAAGATGTTTCGACTTTGTGGTGCAGGATACTGGGCAGGGTTTCGGTTAATGACATAGTGGATGCGGTTCATGGTGAAGTTATAGTGCGCGCGGGAGAAGAGATCAACGAAGCTGCCTGCGATAGAATTGCCACGTCTGGGATTAACCGGGTTAAGATAAGAAGCTGTTTGACATGTGAGTGCAGGCGTGGTTTGTGCGCCAAGTGTTATGGGCGTGATCTGGCCTCTGGTAAGCCTGTTGAAGTTGGCACTGCGGTTGGCATTATTGCGGCTCAGTCGATTGGTGAGCCTGGCACTCAGTTGACGATGCGTACATTTCATATTGGAGGAACTGCCAGTGGCGTGTTCAAACAGCCTGAAATCATAGCCAGAAATGACGGCACTGTACGTTATCACGAGTTAAGGGTTGTAAAGAACAAGGAAGGCGAACACGTTGTGTTGAACAAGAACGGTGTTATAGGTGTGTATGATGATAATAGCCATGAGGTGGAAAGGTACACACTTGCGATGGGCGCGCTTCTTTTTGTGGAGGATAGTGGTTCTGTAAAGAAAGGTCAGCATCTGGCGAAATGGGATCCTTACAGTGTTCCGATTCTTGCGGAGCAGGGAGGCGTTGTTAGTTTCCATGATTTTGTGGAAAACGTATCGGTTAAGAAAGAAATTGATGAGGCTACCGGTTTAAGAGGAACGGTGGTATTGGAAACGAAAGAAGATCTGCATCCGCAGATTATTATCAAGGACGCTGTTTTGGATGAAGTGCTGGGTTTCTACAGTATACCTGCTGGCGCTCATGTGATTGCGAAGGCGGGGCGGAAGGTTCTTCCTGGCGAGTTATTGGCCAAGACGCCGCGGAAGGAATCCAAAACTAAAGATATTACGGGAGGATTGCCGAGAGTTGCGGAACTTTTTGAGGCTCGACAGCCGAAGGATGCCGCAGAAATAGCAAAGATAGAGGGTGCGGTTGATTTTGGTCCTAATCAGCGTGGGCGGCGTTGTCTTATAATCAGGGATGAAGTAACGGGTGTGATTGAGGAGCACTTGATACCGATGGGCAAGCATATTGTTGTATTCAAGGGTGACAAAGTTAAGAAAGGTCAACAGCTTACGGAAGGACCTGTTGTTCCTCAAGAGATACTTGATGTATGCGGACCACAAGAGCTCCAGGAATATCTGGTTAATGAAGTGCAGGATGTTTACCGTTTGCAAGGTGTGGAAATAAACGATAAGCATATTGAAATCATAGTGCGTCAAATGCTGCGCAAGGTAAGAATAACAGATCCTGGCGATACGGAGTTCTTATGGGGTGAACAGGTGATGAAGAACACGTTTTTAAATGTAAACGAGAAAGCTGTTGCCGAGGGGAAACGTCCGGCGGAGGCCACTCCGGCTCTATTGGGGATTACCAAGGCGTCATTGGGCACGGAGAGCTTCATTTCAGCCGCTTCGTTCCAGGATACGACGCGGATATTAACGGACGCGGCTACGATGGGCAGACTTGATGTTTTACGTGGATTCAAGGAAAACGTGATTATGGGGCACTTGATTCCGGGAGGCAGTGGTTTCCCAATGCACCGCGACATTAAGCTTGTGCCGTTGGCCGATCCGCTTCCGGATGATGAACAGGAAGTTATGACGGAGTCCAGTAAAAAACTGGAGGAATTATTAGGTTAGGCTTGTAATACATGAAATAGTTTTGATAGTATTCAAGTTCTTTTTTTATTTTAAGGAATGTTATGCCCACTATAAATCAGTTGGTTAGAAAAGGAAGAAGACAGGCGAAGAAGAAGAGTAATTCTCCGGCGTTAGTTGGTTGTCCTCAGAGGCGTGGTGTATGCCTGCTTGTGAAAACGCAGACGCCGAAGAAGCCGAATTCTGCTCTTCGTAAGATTGCGAGGGTGCGATTGACGTCGGGTTATGAAATTACGGCGTACATACCAGGTGTTGGGCATAATTTACAGGAGCACAGCGTGGTTCTTGTCAGGGGCGGGCGTGTAAAAGATTTGCCGGGAGTCCGTTATCACATTGTGAGGGGAACGCAGGATAGTCTTGGTGTTGAGGGAAGGAAAAGAGGGCGTTCCAAATATGGAGTTAAAAAGGGAGAAGCAAAAACTTAAGGTTAAGATAAGTTAGCCGAGGGTCTTCATTGCCCTGTCGGCCTTGAGAAAGAGTAAGGTATGTCGAGAAGGAGAAGAGCAGCGAAAAAGGTTTTGGCGCCGGATCCTAAGTTCAACAGTGAACTTGTGGCCAAGGTGATCAATCATGTAATGATTTGCGGCAAGAAAGCTACTGCCGAGAGAATTGTATATGGTGCGCTAGAGCATGTTAAGAAGATAATGAATGTTGATCCGATAGAAATATTGATAAAAGCGGTGGATAACGTAAAGCCGAGAGTAGAGGTGAAGTCGAGGCGTGTGGGAGGTGCTACGTATCAAGTGCCGGTTGAAATTGGGCGTGATCGTCAGATGGCTCTTGCGTTGCGTTGGTTGATTCAGTTTTCAGGCAGCAGGAAAGGCGTTGCCATGAAAAAGGCTTTGGGGATGGAGTTAATGGATGCTTATAAAAATGAAGGTAACGCTGTAAAAAAGCGTGATGAAACGCATAAAATGGCTCAGGCTAATAAGGCCTTTGCTCACTATGCATGGTGATAGGGATGGCAGTAGTTTTGGAACAGAAAAAGCATAAGGGGAAATCTGGTGGGTTGTTGCAAGGGCCTGCTCCGGATGAGAGGCATGGTCTGCACATGATCCGCAATATAGGTATTGTGGCGCATATTGATGCAGGCAAGACCACTACCACGGAAAGGATTTTGTATTATGCCGGCTGTGTTTACAAGATTGGTGAGGTCCATGATGGCACGGCCGTGATGGACTGGATGATACAGGAAAAGGAAAGAGGCATTACCATTACTAGTGCGGCAACGACCTGTTTCTGGCGTGAGCACAAGATTAACATTATAGATACGCCTGGACATGTTGATTTTACAGTTGAAGTGGAGCGTTCATTGAGAGTGCTGGACGGGGCGATAGGGGTTTTTTGTGCTGTTGGCGGTGTACAGCCTCAATCGGAGACCGTATGGCATCAGGCGGAACGATACCATGTTCCGAGAATTGCCTACATTAACAAAATGGATCGGATGGGTGCTGATTTCGGGAGAGTTGTGGGTGAAATGAGAAAAAGACTGGGTTCAAATGCTGTGCCAGTTCAGCTACCGTGGGGTGCGGAAGAGTCATTCAAAGGAGTTATTGATCTTATACGTATGCGGGCGATATCGTTTGACGATGGCAGTTTAGGTGAGAAGGTTAATATTTCCGAAATACCACCGGAGTTGGCGGCTGATGCGGAAAGGGCCAGAGCTGAACTTGTTGAAATGGTGGCAGAAACGGATGAAACTGTGTTGGAAGCTTTTCTGGAAAAAACCGATGTAGCGGAAGATATTCTTCTTAAAGGCATTCGCAGGGCAACAATAGCAAACAAGTTTGTGCCGGTATTATGCGGCTCCTCCTTGAAGAACAGGGGGGTACAACAGTTGCTTGACGCGGTTGTTGATTATCTGCCAGCACCATCAGATGTTCCTATGGTTGAAGGGGTTAGCACAAAAACAGGGGAGAAGATAGCGCGCCATGCTGATGATTCAGAGCCTACGAGTGCGATTGTGTTCAAGCTGGCGAGTGACGCTTATGTCGGCAAGCTGTTTTTTACACGCGTGTATTCAGGGCATATACGCAAGGGGCAGAATGTTTATAATCCACGCACAGGGAAAAGGGAACGGGTCAGCAAAGTGTTTCAGGTGCATGCTGACAGCAGGATTGAGATCGAAAATCTGTGGGCGGGTGAAATAGGGGCAATTGCCGGGCTGAAGGAGGTCACTACGGGTGACACTCTTTGTACGGAGAACGCTCCGCTTGAGTTTGAAAAAATGCGTTTTCCCGAACCTGTCATGTTCATGGCAATTGAGCCGAAAACAAGAGCTGACAAGGACAAGTTGGATATGGCGCTGGAGGTATTGGCGGCAGAGGATCCTACGTGTATTGTAAGAACTGACACTGAGACGGGACAGACGGTATTAAGCGGGATGGGAGAGTTGCATCTTGAGATTTTAAAGGACAGATTAGAAAGGGAGTTCAATGTTGTTGCTCTTACCGGTAAGCCGATGGTTGCGTATTACGAGACTGTAAAAGGGACAGGACGTGGAGAGCATGAGTTTGACAGGGAAATAGGCGGGAGCCGTCAATTCGGGCATGTTATAGTTGAGGTTAACAATGGTCAGCGTTCTTCGGGCAATGTGATTAAATTCATGACGCGCACTGATTCCATACCTGCTGAATTTGTGAAGGATGTTGAGGCAGGCCTTAATGACGGGATAATGACGGGCGTGCTTGGCAGGTACCCCATGACGGATTTGGTTGTTAATGTTGTTGGAGGCAGTTTTGACATAGAATTTTCGACCAGCATGGCATTCAGAACTGCAGCTGTGCTGGCATTCCGGGATGCTGTCCTGGCTGCGGGGCTGGAATTTCTTGAACCGATTATGCTTCTGGAAATAATGACGGGATCGGAGCATATGGGAGATGTGCTGGGTGATTTGAATGGTCGTCGTGGTCATGTAAAGGAAATAACGACGCGTGTGAACAGTCAGGTAATAAAGGTTGAAGTGCCATTGGCAGAATTATTCGGGTACTCGACGGTAGTACGATCGTTAACCAGCGGGAGTGCGAGTTATACAATGGAGCCGGAAGAGTTCAAGGTTGTGCCCAAAGCGGTGAAAGAAAAGATGATAAACAGATAAAAAGGCGACTGTAATAAAAGTTAATGGAACAGGGAAGAGAGTGGCAATGCAAGGTCAGCGGATAAGAATACGGTTATTGGCATATGATAACAGGGTTTTGGATCAGGCTGTGTTGGATATTATCAATACTGCCAAGGATACTGGTGCGCAGATTGTTGGTCCGATTCCTTTACCAACAAAAATTGAGAGGTACACGGTCAATCGCAGTCCACATGTTGACAAGAAATCCATGGATCAATTTGAGATGCGTACGCACAAGAGGCTTATGGATATAGTGAATCCAACGGCTAAGACAGTGGACGAGCTGAAGAAGTTGAATTTACCGGCAGGAGTGGATATAACGATAAAGATTTAAGAGGCGATTATGCAGGGCTTATTGGGAAAAAAGATAGGGATGACGCAGGTGTTTAACGAGAGAGGTCATTCTCTGCCTGTTACGGTACTTGAAGTTGGGCCATGTGTAGTGGTTCAGTTGAAGACTAGGAATACTGATGGATATGATGCTGTGCAGATAGGCTTTGATGACGCTAAGGAGAGTCGTATTACCAAGTCGGCAATGGGCAGGTTCAAGAAGGCTGGTGTGACTGTGCCTAAGCGTTTTTTAAAGGAATTCAATTTAGAAGATGGTGATGCGTTTAAGCAGGGAGATTCAATAAGCGTGTCTATTTTTGATGGTGTGTCGCATGTTGATATTACAGGCATTACGAAGGGCAGGGGATTCACAGGTGTTGTTAAGCGTCACAGGATGGCAGGTGGTCCGAAGACCCATGGCAGTGGTTCACACAGGCGTGTAGGCTCAATTGGTCAGTGTTCATATCCTGCGCGTGTAGCGAAGGGGCAGAGGATGCCGGGGCATTATGGGCATGTTACGGTTACTCAGCAGAATTTGAAATTGGTTGGGATCAAGGGTGAAGATAATGTACTTTTGGTGCGCGGTGCGGTGCCTGGCCCTGATGGAGGGTTGGTAGTTGTGAGAAAGTCCATAAAGAAAAGCGCTGTATCTGTAAAGGCGTGTTCACAGGGCAAGACGTAATGAGCAAGTTAACGATTTATGACATGAAGGGCGGCGAGGTCGGCATGTTCGATATTGCCGATGATCTTCTTGAGATGAGCAAAGGAAGGCAGGCTGTGCATGATGTAGTAGTGGCCTGTCTGGCTGGGCGCAGGAGCGGTTCTGCTTCCACTTTGAGTAAGGGTGAGGTGGCAGGAAGTAACAAGAAGCCTTGGAGGCAGAAAGGGACAGGTCGTGCGCGCGCTGGTTATCGTCAGTCTCCAGTATGGCGTGGCGGAGCTGTTGCGTTTGGGCCGAGGCCTCGTGATTATTCGGTTAAAGTGAACAAAAAAGTGGCCAAACTGGCTTTCAAACGGGCGTTTAGTGACAGAGTGGCTGACGGCAATGTGCGGATTGTTGAGAAATTAACGTTGGAAGAGCCCAAGACGGCGTTATTTGTTTCATTATTAAAGGCGCTTGGCATTAAGAAGTCAGCTTTGTTTATTACTGGCGACAGGGATAAGAATCTGATTTTAGCGTCGCGTAATGTCGAGAATGTTGCAGTTGTTAACGCAATGGAGCTTAGTGCGTATGATTTGGTTCGCTATCCGGTTGTGGTATTGAGCAAATCGGGAATGGAAACGGTGAAGGCCAGGCTTTCGGGAAAAGTTGCTGAAGTCGGCAATAGTGGAGTGGAAGAATAAAGTGAAGCATGAATTGATTGTAAAAAGAATACAGGTTACAGAAAAAGGCACTGATCTTAAAGAGTCTGGGAATAAGTATCTTTTTCGTGTGGACCGGAATGCCAATAAGATAGAGATCAAGCATGCTGTGGAAAAGAAATTTGATGTTGTCGTCATGGATGTAAACACGATGAATTATACAGGGAAAAAGAAGCGTGAGCGCAGGGCTAACTATGGCCGGCGTGCTCATTGGAAACGCGCGGTTGTGACATTGAAAGAAGGCAGTCAGATAGATTTGACATAATGTTATTGTGGAAAAGGAAGAGTAAATGGCTTTAAGGAAATATAGACCAACGACACCCAGCATGCGTTTTCTTGTTACGTCTGATTTTGATCAGATTACCAAGACAAAACCTGAGCGTTCGCTGGTGGAAAGTCAGAAGCAAAGGGCGGGGCGTGGTTCTTCCGGTCGCATCACAGTGCGTCATCGTGGTGGAGGGCACAAGAGGAAATATCGGTCGATTGATTTCAAGCGAGACAAAGTTGGGATACCGGCGAAGGTGGCTGGGATTGAATATGATCCTAATCGTTCTGCAAATATAGCTTTATTAAACTATGCGGATGGCGAGAAGAGGTATATTATAGCTCCTTTCAAGTTGAAAGTGGGGAGTGAGGTAATGTCCGGGCCTGATGTTGAGCCTGGTATTGGCAACGCCATGCCGTTGGCGAAGATTCCGCTTGGGACATTTGTGCATAATATTGAAATGGAGCCTGGCGGCGGCGCTAAGCTGGTGAGGACAGCTGGCGGAAGTGCGCAACTGATGTCAAGTGAAGGTCGGTTTGCCAATATAAGGTTGCCTTCCGGTGAAATAAGGAAGGTGAATATTGATTGCATGGCCACGGTTGGGCAGATAGGGAATCTCGAACATTCCAGCACGGTTGACGGCAAGGCTGGGCGTCGGCGATGGCGCGGCATCAGGCCGACGGTGCGTGGTGTTGCGATGAATCCTGTTGATCATCCGATGGGAGGTGGTGAAGGGCGTAGTTCGGGCGGCGGTCATCCGGTTTCGCCTTGGGGTAAGTTGTCTAAGGGCGGCAAGACCAGGAACAGGAGAAAGCCGTCAAGTAAGTTTATAATAGAAGGACGGAGAAAATAGATTATGGCGCGTTCCATAAAAAAAGGTCCATATGTTGACGAGAAGCTGATCAAGAAAATAGATCGGATGAATCGGTCTGGTGACAAACGGTCGATCAAGACGTGGTCGCGCAGGTCGATGATAGTGCCTGAGTTTATCGGGCATACTTTGGCTATACACAATGGGAAACAGCATATATCAATTTTCGTGACAGAGAATATGGTTGGGCACAAGCTTGGCGAGTTTGCGCCGACACGTATTTTCAGGAAGCATGGCACGCATACAGACAAGGCAAAGACGCTAACTTAATGTTTTTTTAAAGGTTTCTTATTATGGAAGTAGTGGCGATAACGAAATACGTGAGGATTCAGCCTGGGAAGGCTCGTGATCTGATTCGTCAGATTCATGGGTTACGGGTTGCTGCTGCACTGCAAACGATTCAGTTCAGTGGTAGAAAGGCGGCTGTATATATTGGCAAGACGCTCAAATCGGCCATAGCCAATGCGGAAAACAATAACAAGTTGTCAGTTGATGATCTATGGGTGAAGAGCGCTGTTATTGAGGAGGGTCCACGATTGAAGCGGCACAAAGCGCGTGCGCGCGGCAGTGCCAGTCCATTGCAGAAGAAGATGTCTCATGTCAGGATAATATTGAGTGACGAAAAGAAATAATAAACGGGAGTGAATAACTCCTGAAGGAGAGAGATTTTGGGACAAAAGGTAAATCCAATAGGAATGAGGGTGACGATTAACAAGAATTGGCGTTCGCGCTGGTTCAGCGGCAAGAAGGGGTTTGGGCCGATGTTGATCGAGGATCTGTTGATACGTGATTTTATAATGAGCAAATTGGATCATGGTGCTATTTCGGATATTGTTATTGAAAGGTACGCGCAAAGGGTAAGGGTAAACATACACACGGCGAGGCCTGGTATTGTTATTGGGCGGAAGGGGCAGGATGTTGAGAGAATTCGGGCTGAATTGGCCAAGAAGACTGGCAAGGAGATTTATCCTGAAATCAGGGAAGTGAAAGACCCGGACGCGAATGCCCAGCTTGTGGCTGAAAATGTGGCATTACAGGTGGGCAGGCGTGTTTCATTTCGGCGTGCCATGAAGCGTGCTATGAAGATTGCTATGGACATTGGTGTTGAAGGGATAAAAATTAGGGCGAGCGGCAGGTTGGGGGGCGCGGAATTGTCGCGTGTTGAGTGGTATAAAGAAGGAAGAATTCCTTTGCACACGTTTAGGGCAAATATTGAGTATGGATTTGCAGAGGCGGTGACGCCTGCGGGTCGCATAGGTATTAAAGTTTGGATTTGCAAGAAGAATGAAACACCGGTAAAGGAACAGTTGTCCAAGCCGCGGAAGGGATAGTGTTAAATGCCACTGATGCCAAAAAGGGTTAAGCACAGGAAATTGCATAGGGGTAGCATGAAGGGTCAGACTAAGACCAATGGTTCTCTTTGTTTCGGGGAATATGGTCTGAAGGCGGTTACCCGCGGCTGGGTAAAGAATACGCAGATAGAGGCGTGCAGAGTGACTATCAACAGACATATGAAGCGCAAGGGGAAATTATGGATCAGGGTGTTTCCTGACAAGCCGGTTACAAAGAAGCCTATTGAAGTGCGAATGGGGCAGGGAAAAGGAAACACTGATCATTGGGTGGCTGTTGTAAAGCCTGGCACTATAATTTTTGAAATAGATGGTGTTACCGAACGTACGGCGCGTGAGTCGTTACGGCTTGCGGCGGCCAAGTTGGGGATAACCACAAGGTTGATGGCAAGGCACGGGTACGGTGCGTGATTTAATTGGAAATGTCCGGAATTGTGGATTTGAGAGGGTTGGATGAAAGCGAAGCACATAAGAGAGCATACGGATGAAGAATTGCAGGAGATGTTTGTTGATATAGGCAGGAAATTGTTTGATGCCAGGGTAAAGAAGAATATTGGAGAGGCTTCTGGCCAGCCGCTGGCGATACGTGGGTATAGGCGTGAATTGGCCAGGATAAAAACGATTTTAAGGGAGAGATCGATTAACGTATCGTAGGCAAGGTGTGCAGGCTCGATAGCAGGAAGGCGGCAAATGGGCAAAACAGAAACAAGTCAGCGCGGGATAAGGAAAACGAGGCAGGGCATGGTTGTCCGTAAAAGCGGCAACATGACAATTGTTGTGGTAAGCGAGTCGCGCAGGAAGCATCCGATATACGGGAAAATTGTGAGATACACCTCCAAGTACCATGTGCATGATGAAAAGAACGAGGCTTCGGTTGGAGACAATGTGTGTATTGTCGAAAGCAGACCTTTGAGTCGGATGAAAAGATGGCGATTATTGAACATAGTTGAGAAACTGTCTTCATAAGGAACATGTTAGTTTTAAGCAGGTAGGTTGAAGCAATGATATGTGAAGGTACAGATTTAGTTGTGGCTGATAATACGGGTGCCAAACGGGCGCGGTGTTTTCGTGTGCTTGGGCAGAGGAAACGATACGCTCATATTGGCGATATAATAAGAGTTTCGGTGAAAGAAGCTCAGCCAGGCGGACTGATCAAAAAAGGTCAGACATGTATTGCGTTAATTGTTCGGACTAAACAATCAATATCGCGTTCGGATGGTTCGCATCTTAGTTTCGATAATAATGCTGTTGTGATGGTGGATGAAAAAATGAACCCTATAGGGTCGAGAATTTTTGGTCCGGTAGCTCGCGAATTACGCGATAAGAATTTCATGAAGATTATATCGCTTGCGCCGGAAGTGGTGTAATAATTGATTTGGGGAAATTAAATGAGTGTTCGGAAAATAAAGAAGAATGATATGGTGATAGCTGTTTCAGGGTCTAATGCCGGAAAGAGCGGGAAGGTTTTGCAGGTTGTTGCCGAACGTCAGCGTGCTATTGTGGAAGGGTTGAATATTGTAAAAAAGAACATGCGAAAAAGTCAGGACAAGCCTGAGGGCGGGATAATAGAAAAGGAAGCTCCGATAGCATTGTCTAATCTTATGCTATACTGTCCTGACTGCAAGAAGGGCGTAAGAACGGTTCGTGTGAGGAGCGGGGATAAGGCGATGCGAAGATGTGTTGGATGTGAGCGTTCGTTTGATGATTGAGGGCAGGGGAAGTATGATTACGATAAAGGAAAAATATAAACAAATAGCGCCTGAGCTACAGAAACAGTTGGGTGTAACCAACTGTATGGAACTGCCCAGACTTGAGAAGGTCGTTGTCAACATGGGGTTTGGGATTGTTGATAAAGACGTGGTGAAGAGCAGGGCGGAGGGGCTTGGCAAGATTACGGGGCAGAAACCGGTTATTACCAAGGCGCGGAAAAGCATTTCTAATTTCAAATTGCGCGAAGGGATGACAATAGGGGCGAAGGTTACTTTAAGGTCGAGTCGAATGCATGAGTTTCTTGACAGGTTTATCAACGCTGCGTTGCCGCGTATAAGAGATTTTCGCGGGGTATCACCAAAGTCGTTTGACGGCCGGGGTAATTACAGTGTAGGCATTAAGGAAATGGACATATTTCCGGAGATTGATCCTAATGAAATGTCGGGTGTTCAAGGTATGGATGTTACAATTGTTACAACGGCGGGCGATGATAATCGTGCCAGGGAGTTATTGAGGCTTTTAGGCATGCCGTTTGGCCGTGAATAAGCGTGGAGGAGGGTAACCGAGTTGGCTAAAAAATCACTTATTGCCAAATGCAAACGAGGATCCAGGTTTGCGGTGCGCCGGTATAATCGCTGTAAAAAGTGCGGTAGAAGACGTGCGTTTATGCGTAAATTTCAACTTTGTCGTATTTGTTTCAGAGAAATGGCTGTATCGGGGCTGATACCCGGAGTGATAAAAGCAAGTTGGTAATACTGAGAAATCAGCTTGGTATTTGACCGAGAATTGGGAGTAGATATGAGTTTGACGGATCCGATTGCAGACATGCTTATGCGCATTAGAAATGCGCATATGGCGGAGCTGGATATAGTGGAAATGCCTCATTCAAAACTGAAGGGCGAGATCGCGCGTATTCTGCAAAAGGAAGGATATGTAATTGATCATACTGTAGAAGGAGGCGTCAAAAAGGTGTTGCGGGTTTATCTTAAATACACGGTTGACAGAGAACCGGCAATAAGGGGGTTGCGCAGAGAGAGTAAGCCGGGATTACGTCGGTTTGCCGGCTCTGGCAAGTTGCCTCGTGTACTTGGCGGTATGGGAATAGCAATCATCAGCACGTCTGCCGGCGTTATGACGGCGGATGAGGCAAGGAAAATGCACATAGGCGGCGAGATTTTGTGTTCCGTATGGTAATTTCAGGAGAATGGTTAAATGTCAAGAGTAGGACAAAATCCGATAAAAATACCTGAAGGCGTGACGGTATCGATGGATAATAAATGTGTTACCGTTAAAGGGAAGCTGGGTGAATTGTACCAGGATATTCCGGAACCAATAACGGTGTCTGTTAGTGATGGCAATGTCAAGGTGGGGCGCAAGGATGATCTTGCGCAGACAAAGAGTTTTCATGGGTTGATTCGCAATTTGATATCTAATATGATTGACGGAGTTTCCAAGGGGTTTTCCAAGGATTTGGAAATACAGGGGGTTGGATTCAAGGCTTCGGTCGAAGGCCAGAATTTGCTCATTTCGCTCGGATTTTCTTCACCTGTAAAATATACTGCGCCTAAAGGTGTTAAGGTGACGGTGGAAGGCGGTATTAGTTTGGTTGTGAGCGGCGCTGACAAGCAGGCCGTGGGTGATGTGGCGGCCCGTATCAGGTCTTTTTTCCCTGCAGAGCCGTACAAGGGCAAGGGTATTCGGTACAAAGGTGAGCGTGTCAGGCGCAAGGTTGGCAAGACGGTTGCGTAAAAGAGGGCATTTGTGATGAAACTTATAAGCAGAAAGGATATTCGTGCTCGAAGGCATAGACGTGTTCGCAGGAAGATAATCGGAGCGCCTGAAAGGCCACGTATGTCGATCATGATATCCAATAGAAATGCGTATGTTCAATTTATTGATGATGAAAAGGGCGTTACGCTGGCTTCTGTTTCAACAATTACTGACAAGGGCGGTAATATTAATGTTGGGACAGCTCGTTTGCTGGGCAAGCGTGCGGCGGCTACGGCTATGGAGAAGGGTATAAAAAACATTGTGATTGACAGAGGCGGTTTTAAATTTCATGGACGTGTAAAAGCGATTGTTGATGCTGCTGTGGAGAATGGATTGATTGTATCACAGGTCGCTGAACAGAAAGCTGAATCGGAAGGCGGTCTTGAATGATAGATAAGCAAAATAATTCCAGGCAGGCGGAAGATGGCGGCGCTGGGAAAAGGGACGAACTTGAAGAACGTGTTGTATTTGTGAATCGTTGTTCAAAAGTTGTTAAGGGAGGCAGGCGTTTCAGTTTTAGCGCTATTGTTGTTGTGGGCGATCGTAATGGCAGGGTTGGTTATGGTTTTGGTAAAGCCAATGAAATTGCTGATGCCATTCGAAAGGGCGGTGAAATAGCAAAGAAGTCGATGTTTACTGTTGTTATGAAGGACAGGACTATACCGCATGAAGCTATGGGTAATTTTGATGGAGGAAATGTGCTTTTACGTCCGGCATCACCCGGGACGGGCGTGATAGCTGGCGGCGGCATGAGGGCTGTTCTTGAAGTGGCTGGTTTCCGTGATATTTTATGCAAGTCGCTTGGCAGTAAGAACAAAGCCAATGTTGTAAAAGCGACTATTTCGGCGTTAAAGAAGTTGCGATCCCGAGAGGAAATAGCCGAATTACGGCAGGTAGATTTGGGGTAGATAAATCTTAACAAGCAAGCCGCTGATAAAGTGAGCGGCAAACATGAAAGTCTGATGATGGATCTTCATTCACTTAGCAATGTACCGGGAACGAAGCGTGCCAGGAAACGTATTGGGCGCGGCATGAGCTCTGGGACGGGAAAGACGTCTGGGAGAGGGCACAAGGGGCAGATGTCCAGAAAAGGGAGTAGTCATAAGCCTGGTTTTGAAGGCGGACAGATGCGGCTTATAAGGCGGATTCCCAAGCGTGGGTTTCATAATCCAACGAGAACAATTTATTCTGTTATAAACGTGGAAGATCTTTTGTGTTTTGATGATGGAGCGGAAGTTACATTGTCAGTGTTAAAAGATCGCGGATTGATCAAGAGATCGGCAGGCGGCGTGAAGGTTCTTAGTCGCGGCGAGTTGGGTAAAAAACTTACCGTTAAAGTAACGGCATTCAGCGGAAGCGCTTGCGCCAAAATCAAGGCGGCAGGAGGCGTTTGTGAGGTGGTTAGAGACTAATGCTTTCTGCCTTTTCCAACTCTTTCAAGATTCCTGAATTAAGACAGCGCATATT
>JAQBFJ010000278.1:0-4872 GCA_032123435.1 Verrucomicrobiota bacterium | reverse complement strand
GGTAGGTGTTGGACCTCTTGAGACGCGGTGTGGCCGCAAGTTTGCCGGATTTGTGTGTAATCTGTGTGACGATATTCTTGTGAGAGAACAGGATTCCGCTGATCTTTTGAAAAGCGTTGGGGTTGACGGCAGTAAGATCATGGTGTACGCGGATGCGGCATTTGCGGATATTGCGGCGTCGCCGGAACGGGTGCGCGCAATACTCGCTGAAAATGATCTTGCCGATTGTACGAATATGGTCGGATTAAATGTTAATTCTTATCTGGGTCGTTGGCTGGATGATAAAGACGGCGGCATAGATGAAGTCAGGCTGGCAAATGAACTTGCTGACGGCATGGATAGAATTATAAACAATTTGAAATGTAAGGTGGTATTTGTTCTGACACAGGTGATGGATATTAATTTTGCCGAAAAAGTAATCAGCCGCATGAAGGAGCGTGCTGGTGTTGTGGTTTTAAGTAACGAACGGTATTCATCGGAAGAACTGATGGGCGTGCTTGGGAGCATGCGGTTGTTTATCGGTATGAGGCTGCATTCTCTGATTCTGGCAAGCGCGATGGATGTTCCGTGTATAGGTCTGGCTTACGCGCCGAAGGTTCGTCATTTCATGAGTTTATTAGGAATGGACGAATTCAAGCTGGAACTTTCCGGGCTGACGGGTGCTGTTCTTGCGGAAAAAGTAATGGATATGACGCGGTGTGAATCGGAGATAAGACCGCGTTTTAAGGACAGGACGCGTGAATTGAGGATGCTTGCCAGGCAAGGCTTTGAATGTTTCTGCGACAAATATCTGTGATCAGCCTTTAATTACAGCCGGGAAGAGGCCCTTTGGGTGGCCCTGAGAAAAGTTCTCTGAGAAATCTTTTCAGCATCAGCATGCCTGTTGGAAATGAGTATGCCGTACTTTTCCCGCCTATGCGGTTACCTTCCTGTGTTGCTATTTCCGTTATCTTGTGTCCCAGCTTGAGACCTCTGATGCTCATTTGAAATTCGATATCAAAGCCGGTTGGTTCCAGATTCATTGCTATGAGTTTATCCCGTTTAATGGATCTGAATCCGTTAATGGTGTCGGTTATCTTTCCGCCCCATCGCAAGCGTACCATCAGAGTGAAGGCTTTATTTGCCCAGGCGCGCAGAGGCAGTAGTGTCTCATCTTCTTCGTTTCTGGATTCCTTCATGAAGCGGGAAGCTATGGCCATATCAAAGCCCTCTTCCAGTTTCCTCAGCAGTACGAGTATGTCATCCGGATTCTCGTTTCCGTCGGGCGCGAAAAACACAAGGTGTTCGCATTGTGAGGTTCTGGCGCCGGTATTGAAGATTTCACCTTTCTTGACCTTATGAACAACTTTTATACCGTTGTTTTCGAAGAACTCTATTGTGCCGTCTGTTGATCCGCCGTCGAAAGCATAACATTCATCGAAAGATGAAACCGGGATCCTTGGGAGCAGTTCGGTTATGCCTTTGATTTCGTTTAAAGTTGAAATAAAGAGAGCTGATTTACTCATTGTTATAACCTTTCCTCATTTCGAATAAGCGGTAAGGATATCCGCAGATGCTGGCGTTGTCAATCTCATGCGCGTATTTCATATATTCCGGGTAGACTTGGAAGAACCGTTTTACTTCACCCGCATAGTCGGTAATAAACAGGTGTGTCAGTTTGAACTGGTCGAAAGGATCCTGGTCGTTATACCATCCTTTGGCGCCGATTCGTATTGCCTGATGTGTTGTTTCCGATACTGCTATGAGGGCTGATGTGCCTCCTATTATCATGTGCGGGTATTTGTTCAATGAGCGGCTGAACTCAACTATTGTATAGCGGCGATGGTTCAGCCATTCGCGTGTTGGTTTAATATTATGGATGGCGTAATAAACGCATACTGCCGTTATGAGAGTCAGCCGCAATGGTCGGAAGATCGGTATTTGTTTGCCGAACAGGGGCAGGCAGAGTCGGCAAAGAGCCCAGATCAGACAGGCGATCAGGAAACATACAAGCATTTTACCCCATACTGGATCCATATTTCCAGGTATTAATACGCTAAGGGCTGATATTCTGCGTATGATATAAAATCTTAGAATTACCGTAATCACGATTATGCCAAGCGGATCCGCAAGCCATCGGTGTTTTGGTGATGTTGGCAGAAAATTCATTTCTTTGAATTTGCTCAAGCCGTAGGCGGCAAGCATTATTGCTGGCGGCACGATTGGGTAGAAGTAGCGCGCTCTGGCGTATGAAAATGTTGACAGGAAACAGAATCCGCCTGCGAACCAGAGTGTCAACATAATGATTGACGGGTTGACGGAAGAAGGTCTTGTGAGTGATCGGTATATCACGACCGCGGAAACGATGACGGCAATCAGCCATAACTGTTCATTCATGCCGAGTGTGAGGATCGCGTAGGAATTCGCGGCTGTTTTCAATGCCGCAGCGAGTGAGCCTGGAAATGCCAGGACTTTCCACAGATCACCTATTTTGCTAATGGCAGTGTTATTGGGAATCCTGAATAATATTAGCCATGGCAGGAAAGCGATAAGCCAACCCACAGTGATCCATATTATTGTCATTAATGCTGGTTTGCTTTTTTGTGTTTGAGTGTATATTTGCCACGCCTTGAATAATGCAGCTATTGCCACGGCGGGCAGGAAGTATATTGAAATAGCTTTGGTGGCGAACGCCAGCATGCAGAACAGGCCCATTCCGATCCCCTTGAGCGGCGTGAACGGCGTGTCAGCTATGCACCACAATGAGCAAGCCATGAAAAAGATCATTACATTTTCAAACAGTGAGAGACGTCCGAACTGGAGAAGGACATAGTTAAGAGACAGGAGAAAACATGTGATCACGATGTTGAATGAGCAGTTTTTTCCGGCGCAGACGAGCAGTATGAGAAGGGCTGCGGCTGAAAATAATGCCCCAAACGAATTTATGGCTTTGGTGTGTGTTCCAAACATCATAAACCATGGTATTTCGAGCAGTGTGTGCGTCGGACTGTATATATATGGATCCCATTCATCCGGTTGAAGTGTTCCGAACAGCAGGTAACTGCGCGCGGCGTGCGCATTTGCGAAACCATCGAAATATGTTCCGGCTGATGTGCTGAGGCCCGGCGGAGGATCGGCATCTAGATCAAAAAATCGCAGTGTGATACTGGCCGACAGGACAATTACGGTGATTATGATAAATATAATTGATGATATTTTCATACGCATAAGTTCTTGTTCAATATGCGGATTGGCAGCGGCAAAGGCAATCAGGAAATAATATACTTATCTTCATTCTTCTTTAATTGATTCGCGCGAGAGATATTCAAGCTTTACACAATCCATGGTGATGCATCCTCTGCCTTGTATGTTAATGGAAAAGCTGACCCCGCGTGTTGGTGTTGGGATATAGAACGGTACGTCGTAAAAGAACCATTCATTTTCAAGGTCTTGGAAGCTTATTTCCTTTCGGCCGAATATTGTGTTCCAGCATCTGGCTATGAGTTCGATTGATCCTGTCTGGTTTGTACTGTTAGTGATGTCGCCTTTGTTAAGTCTGAATTTAGCGATATATGAACCATCATACATGGTCACAGGCGGACTGGTCATGATTTGAGTCCATGCATTGGTCGCGCCGCGCCATTGCGTGCACGTATTTTCATTTGCGTCATCACATTCTGACTGGACGCATGATGCTGGCCATCTGAGTTCATGGTCGAGGATGGCGGGGATAGGTTTATCCGTCAGGGGATTATATGAATAAGCGGCGAGCCATCTTGCAAGTCCGATTCGGCGATTATAGGAAAGAAACCGCGTGTCATCGTTCAGTATTTTCTGTAACATTGGTATATTGTCGTATACGAGGCGTGGTTTTGGGCTATTGAATAGCCGTATAGCCGAACCGTAAAGAATCAACGCACATGCCAGGAGGACAGGTATAAGGTTCCAGATCTTTCCTGATTTGGGTTGTTTTACGAATCTGATCGCACAGAACAGAAGCAGGATACACCATGCGGCTATAGTCAGCCACTCTATGGTGCTGGGTCGAAACACGCATGGAAAGATGTTTCTAAGGAGAGGCGCTCTATGCCATGACAGGAAGTATGGCTCAAGTATTGTTGCGTATCCCTGCATTATTCCCAGCATGCACAAGCCGAGGATAATTTCTCGATACGTTCTTCTGGTTTGTGTTCCAGTCCATGTCAAAGCCAATCCTACAGCGAAGAAGGGCATGATATTGGTGATGTATCTTGGTTGCGCGCATCCGCCGCCGTACCATCCGCCGAACGATCCTGTGATCAGCAGGAAGCTTGTGGTCATGAAGATTACGGCTGAGCCAAGGAATAATCGGCGTTTCGTCCAGAACCACAGGCCTGTTATTCCCGCTATAAACCACGGGGCTGTCGGCATTACGCCGCGTTTCTGGTCCAGAATAAGGCCCCATAATCCTTCCTTGTAGAGATCTGTTATTCGGAATGGTTCGGGGTGTACCGGTGCTGGTGTGAATCTTCCGTACAAGAGCCAGTAATAACGCATCTGCAGTGCGGTAGTTGCAAAAAGCAACAGGATTACAGGTAAGATTTGTCGACGTGAAGGTCTGACGGCGAAGATGTATAACAGCAGTATGAACACTGAAAGAGGGATCATTTTTTCGTGGACCCACGGAAGATATGCCAGTGCGAGGCCGAAGCGCGCGTGTGACCAGACAGAATGTTCTGTTCTGTTCTCCGTATGTTCGGAGAGTTCATGGATTTTGCGAGCGCAGAATATCAGCAAGGCGGCGCCAAGTGCTTCAGGGTAAGCCGATACTCCGTAAAACAGGAGCGGGCCGCTGAGTCCGGCAGTAATGGCGCTAAGCAGTGCGGCTGATTTACGGTGGGTAAGGTTTAAGGC
>JAQBFJ010000277.1:0-3462 GCA_032123435.1 Verrucomicrobiota bacterium | reverse complement strand
GTTTTGTGGATATTCAAGTAAAAACAGGAAAAGCCCGGCGTTTCCTTATTACCTCCAACATCGTCATGGGCAGGCATGAGTGGGAGAATCAGGCTGAATTGACGATAGACAAGAACAGGAAAATAGCGCGAATCCGGCCCGTGCGGGAATCCATCATGTGGAAAAAGTATCCGCAGACAAATTACTACATTGTTTCTCCACATTCCGGCGCGATAGACCATCTCGGGGCGGATGAACTCCTTTATCCGGACCGGAAGCGGCGCGGGCATCCTTTTGTCACCATCAGCACGCATCCCGCACGGCACTTCACCCTGGCGGTAACCGGCAGTGTTCTTGATTCGAAGCGTGCCGCGGCGCTGGCCCGGCGCTACAGGAAAAGCGTTTCCTCCGTGGAGAAGTTGAAGCGCGGCTTCGCGGAGCACCTGGCTCGGGTGAGCAACCATGCCAGCCTGCGCCTGCCGTCGAACCCGGCGCTGACCGACAGCTTGAACGACATCATGTACTGGTACATGCACACGGCGGCCGTGGGATACCTCAGCCCGCGCGGACTGGAGCAGAACACCTCGGCGCAGTGGGGTGTGCGCGATGTCCTGCAGGGTGCGTGCGAATGGCTGAAGGCGACGCGCCAGTATGCCGCCGAAAGGAATGTCCTGCAGTTGATGTTCAAGAACCAGGTATGGGAACTCGGCCTGTGGCCCCAGTGTCTGAGATTCGACCGTTATAGAATGCCGGGAGATGAGGACACACACAACGACACGACCATCTGGCCGATGAAGACCGTCTGCGACTATATCATCGCGTCAGGCGATATCGGCATCCTCTACGAGAAGGTTCCCTACTGGTCCGACAGAACGCTCCGCTATACCAGCAAGACGGAAACCATACTCTCGCACGTGCGCCGCGAACTGGACTGCATGAAGGCTGAGTTTTTCCCGGGCACCGCTCTGATCAGGTTCGGGCATGGTGACTGGGAAGACACCATGCAACCGGCCAATCAGGAACTCCGGGAACAAATGGTATCAAGCTGGACGGTGGAGTTGATGTACCAGACACTGCGCAGTCTCGAGGTCGTCTGCGAAAAGGCGGGCGAAACGAAACTGCTGAACGAAGTCCGCGAATTGCTCCCCCGCATCAGGCAGGACTTCAAGCGATACCTGGTGAAGGACGGGGTCGTGGCGGGTTTAGTACTGTTCCACAGCCTGAAGAAGATCGAGTACCTCCTGCATCCCCGGGACCGGCGCTACGGCATCCACTACCGCCTGTTGCCGATGACGCGGGGCATGACCAGCGGGATGCTCACGCCGGAGGAGGCCGCTAGGCACTACGGCATCATCAAGAAGCACCTGTGTTTCCCGGACGGCGTCCGGCTCACCGAGAAGCCGATCAGGTACACGGGCGGCACACAGCATTATTTCAAGCGCGCGGAAACATCCGCGCTGTTCGGCAGGGAAGTCGGCATGATGTACACGCATGCCCATCTCCGTTTCGTTGAAGCCATGGCTTTCATCGGTAAAGCGGGCGACGCGTTGCACGGGTTGCGGCTGGCGAATCCCGTAGGCGTTACCGGGCTGGCGCCCCTGTCAAATGTCAGGCAGAGCAACGTCTACTACACCAGCTCTGATGCCGACTTTGCGGACCGCTATCTTGCCCAGGATCACTTCTCCTGGATCAAGGCTGGCAAGGTGGGATACAAGGGCGGATGGAGATTTCACTCAAGCGGTCCGGGCGTGTTCACGAACATATTGATCTCGAGCATCTTAGGACTGCGCACTCAGTTTGACGATATCATCATTGATCCGGTCCTCCCGCGGTCGTTGGATGGTCTTGTTTTCGATTATGACTACGAAAAGAGGAAGGTGCGGTATCATTATCATGTGAAGACCCGGGAATATTCGCCGCGTTCGGTCTCCATTAACGGCGTGCCTGTCAAGACGATGAAACGGCTTGATCATCCGTATCGAGAAGGCGGTATTTCCATGCCGAAGCGTGACTTTGTCCGCTTATTGAACAGGCGACAGAACACCATTGACATATACATGTAGCGGGTACACTGCCCAAGCAGTAGAAGTGAAATTTTGTCGGGCTTGCCGAACAACAAAGTCTGTAGGCAACGCTCTCTGGCTGTCATTGTTTTTATTGCCTCTTGATTTCGTTTTTAACTTTTTATTCCAGTTGCTTCATCAAAGAAAAACCAGGGTCAGGCTGTCATGCCGCCGATCTGCAGTGTTGTGCTGGACAGTTGGAAATAATGTGGCATAATGATGAGTATGAATACAGTCTTGCTGGAAGAAGATCTTAAATCATTTGATCCGTCCGTCAGGCGTAAAGCGCTGGAAGAACTTGTCGCGGAACATGGTGCCAAACTGCCGCCAGCCGGCACAAACGTGAACATGCATTTTCATTCATTCTTTTCTTATAATGCTGAAGATTATTCTCCATCGCGAATAGCATGGGAGGCCCGTAAGGCAGGATTATACGCGGCCGGTTTGTGTGATTTTGACGTACTGGATGGACTGGATGAGTTTGTTCAGGCCGGTTACCTGCTTGGCTTGAAAACTTCGGTCAATGTTGAGACTCGCGCGTATCTGGACGAGTATACTGATGTGGATATCACTTCTCCGGGAGAGCAGGGTGTTACGTATATCATGGGGGCCGGCTTCGCGAAGATGCTGGAACCAGGCACGGTTCAGGCTGACGGATTGAACGGATATCGTCAGCGTGCGGGGCAAAGGAACAAAACGCTTATTGATCGGATCAACGCGGCGTTACCTGAGATAGCCATCAGTTATGAAAACGATGTACAGCCTTTGACTCCGGCCGGCGCCGCGACGGAACGGCATATAGTAAAAGCTTATATCAACAGAATCAGAAATGTTTTTAAAACACCTGAAGCCGTAACGCAATTTGCGGCCGGCATGCTTGGTAAAGATGAAGAAGAAACAGTCGCGTTACTGGCGGATGTTCCACTTCTTGAAGAGGCAATTCGCTCCAAGCTTGTTAAGAGGGGCGGGGTCGGTTACGAACAGCCGTCGGAAGGAACGTTTCCGTCAGTGCATGAATTTGTGAAATGGGTTTCCTCATGTGACGCGATACCAATGATAACATGGCTTGACGGGACGAGTAAGGGCGAGCATGACGCGCGCGCGTTGCTTGAATGTATGACGGCCAAAGGGTGTGTTGCGTTAAACATTATTCCTGACCGGAACTGGCGTTATTCGGATCCGGTAAAACGCGAGAAAATGACGGGTAATCTTAAGGCCATAATTGAAGCAGCTGAACGCATGAATCTGCCTGTAAACATAGGTACGGAAATGAACAAGCTTGGCCAGTTGTTTACGGATGATCTTGACTGTGAAGCGTTGGCGCCGTACAAAAAGACTTTTATTCGAGCTGCTAATATCATGGTGGGGCATATGCTGTTGACGCGGTTTGCCGGGTTCTCATATATTGGTGAGGCGGCAG
>JAQBFJ010000276.1:0-2777 GCA_032123435.1 Verrucomicrobiota bacterium | reverse complement strand
AGTGTTAGGTGAGCAGGCGTAGTCGGTATAATAATGAGTTGGGTTAAGATGCTGGGGGGGGGCTGAAATAAGCCATATTTATTGCTTGCACCGTGTTAACCTGCAATCATGGTTAGAGAAGTAATATTTTATAAAAGTAATGGCAACAGAAGCCCAATTGATGAGTTTCTTGACACACTCAGTCCCAAGCAAGCGCAGAAAGTTGCCTGGGTTTTAAACCTTATTGAAGAATTGGACATCGTTCCGGGTCAATACTTTCAAAAGATGGTTAATACAGATGATATTTGGGAGGTAAAAGTTAAAATTGGATCAAATATCTTCCGTCTTTTGGGTTTTTTTGATGGATCAAAGCTGGTGGTAATATCCCATGCTTTTCAGAAAAAGACACAAAAGACACCAAGGCAAGCCATAAGGCTTGCGGAAGATAGAAAACGGGATTATTTCAGGAGGAAAAAGAAATGAGTGACATAAAAAAATATATAAAGAAACGTAAAGCCAGAGATCCTGAGTTTGCAAAGGATTTTGACTCAGGATACGAGCAATTCAAAATTGGAGTAATGCTCAAGCAGGCAAGAGAAGAAGCCGGCATAACGCAAGAACAACTGGCCAATCGTCTTCGCACAAAGAAGACGGCTATCTCCAGAATCGAGAATCATGCCGAAGACATCAAGCTCTCTACTCTTGAGAAGTTTGCACACGCTCTTGGCAAGCACCTCAAACTCGAAGTAGCATAGGAGCAGCGAACAAGATGCCTGGACACGTAGTACCTTGAAAAGCCGCACTTCGCACGCCGTTGGCCAGTTGAGAATGAAGATGATATTATATACTGCATTTGGGGTCGCCGTCGTTTTCGTAATGTCAATACTGGTATTATCAGGTAATGTAGCCTATGAATAATATGTTCGCATGAGGAGAAAATGAATCTACGCAACATTTCGATGCTTGTATCCGTCGCGCTGATCCTCTTGTTATCAACGTCACGTGCGGCGGAATCGGATGATCTTTGGGCACGAGCACTATTCTTTTCGTCGTGCTACACAAACACCACTGTCGAGCAGGTCGAGGCTCTGTTTTTCAATGCCTTACAGAAGGCTGAACGCAAGGGACCTATCTTTGTGTCTCTCGGTGACTACTGCTCCGGTCCGGCGCCAGCGAGGCAAACCCTCCATTCAATGTCGGCAAGCATTCAGGATGATATCAAGCCCGATTTGGAGAAAGAAACAGAAGGGCTGATACCATTGGATGACAAGCAATCCGATGCAAAGATTGAAAGATTGGCCAAAAGCTTGTCCGAATTGGTCAACAGGTCTTTGCGCAACCATTTCGATGAAATGAAAATGATAGAAGCCGTGATCACCGGCCCACAATCCAAGGCCTTGCGATACTATTTGGCAGCGGCAGCCGAAGACCCCAAGTTGAGCATCGCTTGGTTTCGAATCGCAATGAACCAGCAGGCCAATGACAAACTCAAACAGAAAGCCCGATCCAATTTCGTTATGAGGAACCCCGACAACGCTTTGCCACACTATCTTGAAGCCTTTGATAATCTCGATCGAGAACAGTTGCCTTCGGCACTGCTATTGTTGAGGAAAGGAAATCGGAAGACACTTCACGTTCCACGGACTCCCATACCGGAGACCTTCCGCCTTGCGTTCCCCAAGACCGAATCGTACCGGGATGCCGGCATCGCTGGCAAGCCTGTGCCGCCCTCAATCCTTCGGATCTTTGCCCTTGGAAGCGACGTTTCTGCGTCCATGCCTCTGGTCATCCGTTTTCGCAATCTTGCTCGGCAACTTGCCAAGCGCGGTTCCGGCCTCGCAGACGAGGGCAGAACCGACGAAGCCATTCGTTATCTTGAGGCTGTTGCTACCCTCGGCTTGCGCCTTGTGCAAAACGAAAGTCGAGACACCATGTTACCCCTTGTGGGTTTTGCCATCACAGGCCTTGCAGCCAAGGATCTTCGCGCCCTCTACGAGGCCGCGAATCAGATGGACAAGGCTAAGCGATTTGACGATTTCGAGAAGGCACGCAAGACCTACATGTCTGAATATTCAGCATTCCTGAAATCATCTTCCACCCTATTCGATTCCGAAACGGAAGGCATGAATACCTTCCGCAAACTTGAAGACCATCAGAAAAAGGAACAGGAGATCGTGCTCAGACTCCTCAAGAAAACCGGTCTGGACAAGCTCTCCTTCGAGAAATGAGACATGCGAACAAAGCCCTGAACCGTGCCGCTTGGGGCCGCGTCTCAGGAGTATCGTTGCCAACAGACAGGAAAGTGATTAAATTTCTTAGGAAATTAGATAGTAGAAAAAACTTGAAGAGTTAGATTGGTGAAGCGGAGGGAAGATGGAGAATCTAATTGGCAGAATAATGTATATAGTGCTCGTCGTGTGGGTGTATATAGGAAAACCAGCCATATTTCTAGCAGCAGTTATATATGCGCTTGCAACTCGAACACTCGGTGCTGCAATCGTCTTGGTGGGTATTCTGGTTCGAGTACTGACTGATTTCGTGGATACGAGGATTATCGAAGCCGCCGAATCGGTTGACGCCGTCTATTCAAACATTCCTCACCTTCTTTTGACTTTATCATGGCATCTATCGCATCTCTTGATAGCTGTTGGGGTCATGATGATTGCGGGCAAGCACTGATCAAAAGAATGAGAGAGAAGCAAATTGGAGGGGAAGATAGTATGAAAGATAAAACCTCCTAGACGTTGCCATAATGGCACGTCAAAATATAAGTGATGCGGTTCAATGAAAGAGATGAT
>JAQBFJ010000275.1:0-18395 GCA_032123435.1 Verrucomicrobiota bacterium | reverse complement strand
GAACTCAGCGAGGCGATGAAGGTCGCCGATGATACGGAATTACAAGATATACAGGAAACCCTTTTCAGTATGATTAGAATGAATCCATCACTCTCTGAGTTGCCGGAGGAGGCAAGAAAATATGTAGTAAGAGCACAGATGTTGAAAGAAGAAGGCAACTTTGAGCAGGCAGCCGCCGAATTTAGAAAGGCGATACAGATTGCGCCATATGTAGCGGGGTTATATTACGATTGCGCCCTCATGAACGCTGAATTGAAAAAATTTCCTGAGGCAATCCGCTATATGAATATTTACCTTAAGGCAGCTCCTGATGCCCGCGATGCAAAGAACGAAATTTTAAAATGGGAATTTAAGATGGAAAGGGGGGAATAAGTAATGCCCACTGGTTACTTGGAGCAGAATCACACATTGAGATTCACTTCTGCGATCCTCGGCGTGCTATAAAGGACAGAATTCCTTCTCATGTCACTCGGACGCCGCCCCTCGGCTACGAGTGATTGCTATCACAGCAGACCTGAGTTCTCCGCTGAGTTCAGGCCATGCATCAATGACTTCCTTGAAATCTTCAGACAGAGCATCCGTGCATCGGCATGACTGACAGTGCCTGGAGGAGCCTGCCGTTGTGGTGCCTATTTCGGTGCCAATGGCTGAATTCGCGAGAATACCACTGGTATCATTGACTTTCCGGTCGGGTTCGAATCCTGCTCTCATTTCAGCCATTCTACCCAAGAGGTTACTTGGGGAAAAAGGAATGATTGATTTCAGGATTTTGTATTAAGCCGCGTTCAAAATCTCTCGAAACGTATCGACTTTCCTAAGAAACTCCACCAGTTGGTTCCAACTGACTCCCCGTGGGCGCGCCATTCGGGGTCAACACCATTAACGGGGGCAACCCCAATATTTTTCAAAAGGCACATTCAGCCACCCAGGAGATCCTGTAAAGCTTCTAACTGTTCATTACGTTTCCGGGCGTCCATTTTTCGGATGTTGAGCAGTTTCCACTGGAGAGCTGGCATATTCTGCAGTCCCTCAATTTCGAGGACATCCCAGTCAGGATCGCCGGACTTCATGGATATAAGAAAGTGGCGTTCGTCGTCGTCCAAGGATTCAAGCAATATTGGTGCAAGAGATTTTTGTACTGCTTTCAGTGTTTCAAAGGAGGCATTAACTGTGACCATGCCTGCAAACTCTCGCTCATATAACTCCTTAATATCCTGAAGCCTTGGATCAAGCAATTCGCTCATTGGCCTATTGTGTTCAGCAAGATAAACCACAAATGCCCGGCGGATCTCGGGCGTTATGCCGGGATCATCTAACAGCAGTTTGACATCAAACAGATCACGAGGATGCTGCCGATCCAAAGCGGCGCAAAGCTTTCCGCCATAAAGATCCTCAGTCGACAGAGTTTGAGCCGCCACAAAAACCTGGAAGTGGTCCTGGGTTTTCTGAGAGAGATCCAGGTCAATGGGTGCTGCAATTGAGCCCCTGATGATTAGATTCGGTTCAATCTTAATGGTCGCGTCGCCTGAGGAAACGAGTAGCTTTGTGATATATCTATCGACGATGGATGTTCCGACCCTTGAATTAGGCACTTCCCGTTCAATGTTGGTCTTTAGCAGATTCAGTGAATCGTGGATATCCTGCAACGCTACGTCCTGGGATTCAACGGTAGATATGTCAGATCAATATCTACTGACAGTCGTGGCAAATTGCGCACGAAAAGATTGATCGCTGTGCCGCCCTTTACGGCAAATTGTCTGCATTCTTTGAGGAAAGGAATGCACTGTAGAAGAAGTCGAGTCTGTGCTTCATAATCAGAATCAAACATCTGGTAAACCCTCCTGCGGGGGAACAGTGATTCTGTACTTGTGATCCAATTGCCCCTGTTTGTATATTTGCCTTTTTCCGCTGCCCAAAGCTATTCTCGACACATTCAGTCGTTCGAACCACACGTGATGAGAGGTTTCTGCGCTCCAAAGAAAGAAGCGTTTGACCTTTACTGAACGGCAAGCCTCAAGCAATTCCTGAACGACAACAGGGCGAAGAAATCCCAGTCCCCGCATCAGTTCGTGCACATGGTCTATATCGTGATTCTGTCTGCTTAGATGGATCTGCTCCATGATAGCCCTTTCTGCGCTCGACATAAGGATTTCAAATCCATCACACTTCAACCTAGTTGTTGCTGCTTCTGGGAGAGAATTGAAAAGCATCGCACAGTGATGGCTTAAAGAGGCACGCCAAGGATGTTGCCGAAACCATATAGGTAGTTGTTCTGTTCTGTCGCTTATCAGTATTATGCTTTTCCTTGCCCCCAAGGGAACGAAATGAGCGCGGCCATGGAGCTCTAAGGAACTCAATGCGCCAACATGTACTGTCTTGTTGAGTTGCGCCTGCAATGCGTAGAGTCCGCCCCTCCAATCGACATTGTTTTCGGGACGTATATATGCACGGTTGCCAAAACGAGCAAGCCATCCTGATCCAACATGCCAGTTTGCCAGCTTTCGAGATACACCGCGTTCTGTGAGCCATGTCTGTGTTGCCACAGTGCCCTTTGGCCATTCCTGAAGAACTTGGTTTATTTTTGACGGCAATCGACTAGTCATCCTAGACGTTCCTTATGATATCTCAACTCACTCTAGCTATTGGTTTATAAAGTATCGTTATTGTCTAGTTATACTAGACATATGTCAAGAATAATAAACCAATATGTGAGCTTACAGGCCAAGGACCTCTCCGAAAGAGCGAACTTTCCTAAGAAACTCCACCAGTTGGTTCCAACTGACTCCCTGTGGGTGCGCCATTCGACACGTGGCCTGACGGCCACTTGCTCATGGCCGGCCACTTGCTCATGCCATTAACGGGGGCAACCCCGATTTTCACCTAAGCATACATCAATCCCGGCGCAAGCGCCGCCTGCGTGCCGCGAATTCAGGGGCTCCCTTGATACAGCCGCCAAGAATACGAAACGATTCCAGCACCAGCTTGAACCTGCTCCGCTTAAGTTTTGCCGGCGCTCCGCCAATATCCGACCAGCCTTTGGTTTCAAGATCATCAGGGGGAATGGCACAGTTGTCCCAATTATTGAACAGCCGACCCCATTCACTGCCAACAAGACCGTTAACTATATCCTGATGTGTTGGATACCAGAAAGTATCATGATAAAGCACGCTGGCAATATAAGCCCATGGCGCCAATACCGTTTTCAATGACCATTCAAGCGGCCCACGTAACGGACCCCAATAAATCTTATGTTGCATTCTGCTGGCAAATGTCATTTTCTTGAACGGCCCGACAAAATTCCAGTTCTCAGCCGCCGCATCTTTATCACCGACAATTTCTATATCACGCACATCGCCGCAACCAAGTCCGCGTTCATGTGCCAACCTTATAAATTTGATATCCTTCAATGGATCAAACCCCATGAGTTTTGCCGCTACCGCATCTATGGCCACTTGATCCGCCGAAGCAAGAATAACATTTTTTACGTACGGTATCATACAGCGCGGGCCCGGGCCGTCACCGGCAAATGTCCCGTCCATCACCGCGAATACGCCGCTGTGTATTTTCTTCTGGATCATCAGCAGATCAACCAGCGTCTCGTGAATTACCGGATGTGTCCAATGCCGCTTTTCATTCAAAAGCCCGCCAAACGCGTTTTTCATCGCGCCGGTAGTAGTCGTGAAAATATGGGTTTTTACCGTGGGCAGATGAATAATGTTTTCACCTATGAACCGTTTCGGGATCATGAACCCGTCAGGGTAAACCTTGTTCAGGCATATGAAATCGTTCGCCAGATCGCCAACAGCCTCTCTAATATCAATCCATTCTTCATCGCCTTCGTACAAATGAATATTCCTCAAGCCATGCGCCTTAATAACGTTTATCTGTTTATTCTCACGCTCGCCGAGATGGGCGTCTATTACCACGGTTCTGTTATGACAGGCGTGTATGAGGGCTGGATCATAACCATCCCGTTTCATCGCCCGGATAACACCATCCAATTGCCACGGCGTAGTTGAAGAGGCGGGCATGAAAAAATGCCAGCTGATATTGATTTTCAGAGCGGAATCCTTGTCCTTCGGCAGAACATCCTGGTATCCGGCAAGGTTCATGACCTTATGATAGTCGGCAAGAACCGTACCGGGCGAAGTTCGAAGTATCGCTACTTTTGATTTGTTCATGCAGACATGATAACAGAGCCCGACACACACGGCAAAGCAAATACATTACCTTCACTCTTCCATGATATTATCGTTTTTTTCTCTTTTTTCGTGCTTTTATCATCTGCCTATGACTATTATATCCGCCTGTTATGACTGATAAAACACTTCTAATACTGGCGGCCGGCATAGGCAGAAGATACGGTGGGCTGAAACAGATGGATCCCATGGGACCGTCCGGCGAGTTCATTATTGATTACTCCATTCATGACGCCATCCATCATGCCGGATTCAATCGGATTATATTTCTTATATCCAGAGATATCGAAGATGATTTCAAGGCAATGATTGGAAACCGGATTGAAAAAAAAGTCAAAGTCGAATATGTATATCAGGATGATGCGGCTTCGTTCTCATCCGAAACAGGAAACTTTACGGCTGAACTGCCAGCCAACCGCGCCAAACCATGGGGAACCGGTCATGCCATTCTTGCTTGCGCTGATATCATTAATGAACCTTTCGCGGTTATAAATTCCGACGACTTTTACGGCAGAGAATCATTTCAGTTCCTGTCCGGTTTCCTGGAACAAAGCGGCGATAAACCCAATGTTCTCTGTATGGTTGGATTCATTCTCAAGAACACGCTGTCCGAATACGGATCCGTAGCGCGCGGCATTTGTACTCTGAACGCTGATAATACCCTGAAACATGTTGTCGAGACGGTAAATATCCGTAAAGACAAAGACGCTATTCTCTTCGGGCTTGACGGTTACCACAATAAGAAAGCGCGGCTCAACGGCGAAGAAATAGTCTCTATGAACATGTGGGGCTTGAAACCATCCTTATTTAAATATCTTGCCAATGAATTTCGCGTTTTTATCGATAAATACCATAACTGTCCTAACGCGGAATTTTATATCCCCTCAGTCATAGATAAATGGGTATTGCAGGAAAAAGGCGTTGTAAACGTGCTCAAGACGCATAGTTCCTGGTTCGGTATAACTTATGCGGAAGATAGAATTGGCGCCATACGGAACATAAAAGAACTTGTTGATACCGGCATATATCCGGATAATCTGGTTTCCCGATAATACTGCGGTAAATGCCGTCTTGACTCTGTTTTCCTCTATATGTTTTCATGTATAGCACAGACAAATTATCATAAGAACTACGGAGAAACAAAAATGAAAAAACACACACGCATGCTTCTTGCAGGATTCATAATCATCATGACTTCATTCTCAACACAGGCATTCATGATAGATGCAAACATTAACACCGATATTAAGGTAACAAGCGCTCATATATGGCGCGGAGTAGTGGTCAATGACGAACCATGTATCCAGCCGTCATTCACGTTCGTGGGCCCGTCATGGGCATTCAATGTCTGGGGAACATGGGATTTGACTAAAGTTGAGGACGCTTCCGGTCATACGCGGGTGGACACAATGCTTGATTATGTATGGACGGGGAAGAAGCAAGTCTTGAGACCTGGCGTTGTAGCTTATATCTATCAGGACGATTCCGCCAGGCAGACGGAAGATACTTTTGAGGTATTCATCGAGTACGCGCTCGATATCGCTGCCCTGCCTTCTCTCACGCTCTATTACGATTTCGGGGAGCTGAACGCGTTTTACGCCACATTCTCCTTGACCCATAGTATTAACGTATTTACCGAAAAACTGCCGCTCGATCTGCGCGCGTCCGTCAGTGCCGCGGAAGAAAAATATAATGATATTGCTTTCGCGTTTCCTGAGAATACGGAAAAAGGCTCGCCTGCTTATGATCCCAAGGAAGGAACATTCGTGGATTTGACTCTGCAGGCTCTTATGCCAATAACTGTTGGCGAAAATGATCGCTGCGAAATCATTCCCGGCGTTAAGTACATGGCCCTGCTCGATTCAGATATAAAAGACGCGGTAAAGAACGCTGATCAAAAGGCCGACGAATTCGTGTATAGCCTTACTTTAAGCTTTGCGTTTTAAGCTGGACTGTCTCTTGTCTTATTCTAAGGCTCCTGGACCCGAAGTGAAACGAGGGGGCTAAGGGCGCGAACTTGATGGTTAATCCTGTTCATCCTGTCTAAAATATTGGTCTTCAGGAAAGAACAAAAATGAATAAAATCGAACTGCTGACGCCGAAATACAATTCTTGGACCGGGAATATCCAGGCCTCAGAGAACTCAGAACCGGCAGGAAAAGAATCCGGCCGCTTCACGCGATCGGATGACACCGCTATTCTCTGGAATGCGCTTGAAGAGGTCTCTGAAGACCGAAGCATTCCTTTGCCCGTATCATTCTCGTGGAAATCCATTTCAACTGTGCCGGAAAAGACTATTTACGATCTGTTTATTGCTATGAGCAAGAAGTTCACTGACCCGCTTGTTCGCGAGAATCTTTCTGAACCATTCTGCAACATTTGGAATTTACATATAGATACACGCTATTACTGGAAAGTAATCGCCAGAAATGCCGGCCGCACAACAGTCGAATCTCCCGTACGTACTTTCAGAACTCACGCGACACTGCCACGCTGGATATATGTGCCTGGCATGACCAATGTACGCGATATCGGCGGATGGCGTCTGCCGGGCAATCGATTAATTCAACAGAGCTTAATCTATCGTTCGTCGGAAATGAACAGTCATGTCAACATCACGGAAGAGGGCAGGCGGGTACTGACTGATGAGCTTAAAATTCGAACGGATCTCGATCTGCGCGGAAGTGATGAAGAAACAAGGCCCGTTCTGGACAGGGCTGCGGTAAAATGGATCAACATTCCTATCGGGCCGTACAGCGATATGGCCCTTGATGTTTACCGTGAAAAGTACAGAGACATTTTCAAGATATTCGCGGATTCTTCCAACTATCCGATCATGTTTCATTGCGCCGGAGGCTGTGATCGAGCCGGTACTGTTGCTCTCCTTTTGCATGCTCTGCTGGGTCTGGACATGGATTCTCTCGTTCAAGACTACGAGTTTTCATCTCTGACCATATGGGGAGAAAGATCGCATTTATCAGAACAGTTTCAGGCTCTTCTTCAAGCTTTGTCTTCATTCGGAAAGCCCGGACATGACATGAAAACACAGGTTGAAAACTACCTTCGTTCAATCGGGGTAACTGCCGGAGAAATAGCGGCCATTCGCTCTAATCTCACGGCAAAAAGCAAGAAACGATCCTGATGTCAGCCAACACAAAACCACTGAACAGTATCTTGATTAAACCTGCCGGGCCTGATTGCAACCTGAACTGTACATATTGTTTTTACCTTGATCACTCCGCTCTGTTCCCGGAAACAAAAATCCATCGCATGAGCGAAAGCGTTCTCGAAGAAACGATCAAACAGTTCATGCTGGAAAAGCAAAGTCATTTCTCCTTCGGCTGGCAGGGCGGCGAGCCGACACTCATGGGACTTCCTTTCTTTGAAAAAGCCGTGGAGTTTCAGATCAAGTACGGAAAAGGAAAATCCGTGGGTAACGGTCTGCAAACCAATGGTATATTGATCGATAAAGAATGGGTGCGTTTTCTGAAAAAGTATAACTTTCTTGTCGGGCTCTCCCTCGACGGCCCCCAACATGTCCACGATCATTACCGGCTGTTCAAGGGCGGTAAAGGTTCGTGGGCGCAGGTCACGGACCATGCCAGGCTGCTGCTCGATAGCGGCGTGGAAGTCAACACGCTAAGTGTTGTCAGCGACTACTCTGTTCAATTTCCTGACGAGATTTATGCTTTCCATAAAGAGCTTGGTTTGAACTATATGCAGTTTATTCCATGCGTTGAACCGGATCCAGCCCAGCCGGATAAGGCGACATCTTTTTCGGTTCCTGCTGAAGCGTATGGAAATTTTCTCGTAAGATTATTCGATCTATGGCAGGCGGATTTCAAAGGTTCCGTGGCGACAACATCCATCCGGTTCTTTGATTCCGTATTCCACAAGTATGTCGGATTAAACGCGCCAGAATGCACATTGACGCGGACATGCGGCGACTATGTGGTCGTGGAGCATAACGGTGATGTTTATTCATGCGATTTCTTTGTACAGCCGGAATGGAAACTCGGCAATGTAATGAATGGGAATTTATCCGATATGCTCAATTCTCCATTACAAAAAAAATTCGGCATGCTGAAAGCTGATCTTCCGGAAAAATGTATTAAATGCCGATGGCTTGAAATATGCCGCGGCGGCTGTACAAAGGGCCGGATACATGACCGCAGTAATCATCTCTGCCTGTCTTACATGATGTTTTTCGAACATGCCCATCAGCGTTTGAGTGAATTGGCCGAAAAATGGCTGAAACAGAATACTGCTCCCCCTATATCGCCGCATGACAGCAATCCGCAAAAACCGGGCAGAAACAGTCCCTGCCCATGCGGGAGTGGCAAGAAATACAAGAAATGCTGTGGCGCCGGCACCAGCCGCTGAAAATATCCGCACGCCCTCTCCTCATTTGGTTATTGGAAATTGAATTTCCTTTCTTCGGCGGGGAAGGGAGGAGAAAAGAATCACTACTCAATCGTCAGGCCGCCCAACGGCACCGTTCCGGCATAACCAAAGGTTTCAGTGCTGAAGCCTTCACTGCTCTTCATGAAATACCACGAGCCCGGCGGCTGGCCGTAATTTCCGGCGGCATCATAACACCCGAAATCATCCGTGCCGTCCCCGTCATAGTCGCCTACTACCGGCACTGTCCCCGCGTACCCGAAACTGACTGACGCGTCAAAACCTTCCGTGCTCATCATGAAATACCACGAGCCCGGCGGCTGGCCGTAGTTTCCTGCGGCGTCATAACAGCCGTAATCATCTATTCCGTCCCCGTCAAAATCGCCCACAACGGGTACGGTTCACGCATATCCGAAACTGACTGACGCATCAAAGCCTTCACTGCTCTTCATGAAATACCACTGACCCGGATTGACTAATCCTGGAATCCCCGCCGCGTCGTAACAGCCGTAATCATTAGTACCGTCGCCGTCAAAATCGCCCACAACGGGCACCGTGCCCGCGTACCCAAACGTTTTCGTCGTAAAGCCCCTGGTGCTCATCATGAAATACCATGAGCCAGGCGGCTGGCCGTAGTTTCCTGCGGCGTCATAACAGCCGTAGTCGTCCGTACCGTCACCGTCAAAATCACCCACAACGGGCACTGTCCCCGCGTACCCGAAGCTCACGGACGCGTCGAAACCGTCTGTGCTCTTCATGAAATACCACTGACCCGGATTCACTGCTCCGGGGATTCCTGCCGCGTCGTAACAGCCGTAATCGCTCCTGCCGTCGCCATCAAAGTCACCGACCACCGGCACTGTGCCCGCGTACCCGAATCTCACGGACGCGTCGAAACCGTCCGTACTCTTCATGAAATACCACTGACCCGGATTCACTGCTCCGGGGATTCCTGCCGCGTCGTAACAGCCGTAATCGCTCCTGCCGTCGCCATCAAAGTCAGCGGCAGCCGTCCGGGGCCTGGTAATTTCGGAGAAAATAGCCGTAATAGTACGTGCCTGCGTCATTGGTATCGTAATGACCTCGCCGGCAATAATGCATCCGTTTGTATTGCCGCTCCAGCCCGTGAAACTCCAATTGGATGACGCCACAGCGCCCAGCACCGTAATACCGCCCGCATCGAACCAGCCGCCTGAACCTATAATTGTGCCGCTCCCGGTGGTTTGGACGGTAATCAGGTACTGTGTCTGCCATGTCCAGGTGAGCGTGGCGCTGTTCGTGAGCGTCAATACAACGTTCGTCGAATTAACCTGTGTATAGCTGTTGCCGGTTACCGCACCACCCGTGCATACCTGCCGGACACCGGCACCTGATGCTACGGGCGAGTTGGTAACAAACTGGCTCAAAGTAGTGTTGTAGTTCGTCGTCAACGTGCCGGGGCTGGCGCCGCCCTGGGCCGAAACCACGGTGAGAGTTTTTTCACTCGGACATCTTATAATCGCAATACTGTCGCTGGCCACCGTGCCGAACACATTAGTCCCGTATACCGTTATCACATTGGTGCCAACGTTCAGGGGTGCCGACAAAATCAGCCACCATGTTTGTGCCGCAAAAGTACCCCCGCCAAGAGTCAGACTGTTTGTCCACCTCATTGTGCCAACCACATTCGGATTGTTCGTTCCACTTATATTCATAGTTGTTATGAAATTATCCACCGTCGTATCCGAGCTAAGAAAATCAATGAACGGCAGATCTGTGCCAACCGCGTATGACGCTGGATTATTACTTCCATCATACGGATACAACACCGATGAAGAATCAAGTCCGCTATATGTCGCCTGAACATAATAATAAACAGTCCCCTCATACCCCGTGGAAACCGGACTTGACATGCAATACAGGTCGTTCGAAACCATGACAAGACCAACGCTGATATATGATCCAACATCACCCAGCCGGTATTTGGCGGTCATAACAATATCTGATGCAGCCGGATTGGTTCGCGCGTTAACATATATATACACCTCGTTACTCGCCACCGGGGATTCAGGATCAATCGTAAGATTGGAAAAGCTCACGCCAGGCGCACTTCCCGCGGAAATATTATCCAGGCCGAGTATCTGATCGTACACGCCGGTATCGCTTATCTTGAGAAAACGGATATAGGAAGACTCAAAAACATCCAGGATATTGGTAAGGCAGACCCAATCGTACGAGTTGTTTGTCACCGTTGCTCCATTAATCCAGTTTTTCGCGTTGGTGGAATGTTGTATCGAAAAAACACTTTCACCTTCCCCTCTGTTGCGGCAGTAATAGGTAATCGTGCCGATACCATTTGTAAACCGCGGTGTTCTTAAATGGGAATTAGTGCAGTTGTCCGCGTCCATCAGCCAACCGGAATGATCAATGGAATACGGGTCGGGCCAACGTTTCGTGTTCCAGATCTTGCCGTTAAACATTATCCATCCGTCACTGTTTATACGCGTTCCCCATTGAAACACGTTGGTCCAGCTGTCGAAATTCTGGTTCGTATAGCCCGAAAAAGCGCTGTAAGCCCAAGTGCTTTCGTACGACGCCGGATTCGCGTTTCCGCCGTACGGATACAACACAGACGAAGAACTCAACCCACTATATGTTGCCTGAACATAATAATACACAATCCCTTCATACCCAGCTGGAACCGGGCTAGACGAGCGGTACAGGTCGTTGGAAACATGAACAAGACTGACGCTGTTATAATATTCACTCCCCGCAAGCCAGTATATGGCGTTCATAACAATATTTGCCGCAGCCGGATTCGTTCGAGCGTTGACACATATATATACTTCGTCATTTAATGTTGGCGACACCGGATCAGTCGTGAGATCCGAAAAACTCACACCCGGCGCGCTGCCTACTACAATATCGTCAAGGCCAAGACACTGTTCCGTTGCTCCTGTATCGCTTATCTTGCGAAATCGGACATACACGGAATCAAAAACATCTATGACGCTATTGAAACCGATCCAGTCGGCGGAAGAAGTATTGGTTGCAGTCGCCGCTGTTATCCAACTTGCCGCGTCCGTTGAATATTGAATTGAAAAGACATTTTCCCCGCCATAGTCCTTGTTAAGGCAGTAATAAGTAATTGTTCCGACTCCATTGGTAAACCGTGGTGTTCGCAGATATGAATTGGTGTCTGTATCGGCATCCGCAAGCCAGCCGGAATGCGGCTCTGAACGGGGATCGGGCCAGCGGGTAGTCCCCATGATCTTGCCGCCGAACATTATCCATTCATCAGTGTTCGTGTAGGTGCCCCATGAAGTCTGTTCGGTCCAGCTGTCGAAATTCTGATTAGTATAGTCGGCGAAAACCTGCTGTTGCACGTTTAGCAACAGGCAGATCAACGTTAAGCCGAACAAGAGCAATTTCTGACATTTGACCATAAACCATGCGATCCAAAGCGCTTTGCAACATCTCGCGCGGCGCACTAAAACATTAGGGGTTAGCCGCCATTAAAAGCAAGGATATAATGCCCCGTCACCGTTCAAATTAAAAGTCCGCAAATGAATGAAAATTGATGTTTTATTCATAATTTAAGCCTTTTTTCTAAGAAATTCGGGTATTGGACAGGTTTTGCGATTTCAGGTTGTCAAATGCTGTCCAAGAAACTTTATTTTGGACAGGAGGGGGATTAATCTATTGATAAGTCCGGGAGAATGACATCTGGCGCGCTCAGGGTTGGACCACTGGCCCTGGATATCACAGCGCATTGATCTCGGCCTCCAATACCCGGAGGGTTTCGATCAGATTCTGGAAAGAAGGACGATCGCCGAAGATCATGAACCGCATTTCGTCATAGTCCTCCTCAACTGCTTTCATCACGTGTTCGGGCGGCACGAGTTTGATCGTGCCGGGGACGGCGAGATCATAACGTGCCCAGCCTCGATGGTAGAACTTATCCTTGAACGTAACGACCGCCCGTAACAAGTCCAGGTCGGCAAGGGCCTTGATCTTCACAGGGGTCTGCGTCATACGACACACGTCATAGTAGTGGCGCGAGTATCCTGGCGGTTGCGCGTTACCCTTTGGTCGGTGTGCCTCATGATGCAGGATTGTTATCTTCTCCCAGAAGGTTCGCTCAGCCTTGATCGCGCGCACCGTACAGACAGATCGCTCGAACTCATCGGGCAAGGCCTCGGCTGCGTACGGCTTCACATGGTACTCCGCATTTGGAACCCATGACGCAAGGGGGCCAACCTCAAGCTGTATCTCCGGTCTCAGGTACTCACTCGGAAATGACGCCGGATATTTGATCTTCACAACCTCGGGGTTGTCTTCGATCACGGCATCGCACAGGCCAGAGATCAGAGTCCGCACCTCCGGCAGGAACGTGTCCCGCAGGTAGACATGCGCCTGGCCCAGCAGTTCCTTATTGAATATATCCTGTTTGGTGACGGATCGTTCGGTCGTCGGATCTTCCTTCGTGATCTCCGTCCAGTCCAGGACGAGGTCCACGTCTTCTGAGAACCGCTCAATCAGTCCAAACACCTTAGAAAGGGAGGTCCCACCCTTAAACAGGATCTTCTGTGCCATGTTCGGTGAGTCGAATAGGCGGTCCAGAACCCAGCACACCCAGAAGTCTTTCTCGATGACTTCGGGCGGCATGGCCTTGCTTCTTCCGGCCGCCATCCTCATGAGCGCCGCTCGTTCATCGGCCGGCATTCTTGCGATTCTGTCCATCACGCGTCCTCCTGGCAAATCTTCAAGATGACGTCTCTAACCCATGCCACCGCTGTCCGAGTATCCTTGAGGATTTTCGGTCTCAATTCTGTAGGGATGGCCCTTCGCAACTTGGCGACCGTTTTCTCTGTCACCCTTTCCGTTCCGAGCACTTTGAGACCTTCAACCAAGAGTGCGCTCTCCCGAAATTTGAAGCCTGAATCCCTGAAGGCTGTATGCACGAAGGTCAGTTCATTCCCGTCGATATTGTATTGCCGGTTCGGTCCGTCGGACATATAGGCATAGCGTCCCTGTATCTGGGTTGAGAGACCGAGCATATTGAGTGCAGCCATTCCTGTCGCCTGAATGTTCCATCGGAACTTGCGGGCCAATGCACGTGCCACCTGGTCGATGTCGGGTCCGAATGTCGCATTGAGCCGCTTGCTGTATTCGGGGTAGTCGTAGATCCCGCGGATGACACGGCGGATCGTCCCCCTGGCGACCAGTCGCTGCAATGACTTGTCGATAGCCGCCCGAGTTCCGAGATCGGAAAAATCAGATTGGGAAAATGCCCAGCCCCTTCGTGTCCCGTATATTCGACTAATTATCTTGTTTTCAATGGTCTGCATAGATTCTCTCCTTATAAACTGTCCGATAATATCGCATTTTTTCGGACAAGATCAAGCATAGATTTATCAAGGATTCCAACAAAAAGAGCACACTACTGTCCAAAATAAATCTATTTTCCATAAATCAGCGCCTTTTTTCTAAGAAATTCGGGTATTGGACAGGTTTTGCGATTTCAGGTTGTCAAATGCTGTCCAAGAAACTTTATTTTGGACAGGAGGGGGATTAATCTATTGATAAGTCCGGGAGAATGACATCTGGCGGGCTCAGTTTCGTCCGCAGGCTTGCCACATTTTATCGGCCAGCGCCCGGGAAGACTGAGCCTTGGTACGGGGTCAGAGTACCAGGAAAAGGTCAACAATAAATTTCAATTTAATTTTAGGCCAGACTCCCCCCCATGCCCTTTTGGCAGTTTTTAAAAGGTTGCCGCGAGGGTTTATCTTGGTTCTTATGAGGGGAGTGTTGGTCGGCGATTTATGACATCGAAGGTGCGGCGTTGCTGGTGGCGAACCCGTCCATAGTGCCCGACTGTGGCAGCCTGGTTTACAGGATCTCGAAGATCAAAGTACCTTAGAGCCATCATAAATTGTCGGACGGACAGGTTGAGGCATTCTGACCCAAGCCGTCACGGTCATCTGCGTCGAGCGCAGAGCCGCGCGTGCACCCTCTAAAAGCCATCCTGTCCGCCGCGACCTAAGTTGCCAATAAATTCACCTTGCCTGATCACTCGCCGCTTTTATGTGTTATCGTTCGGTATTTTCAGTTCAATATCATAAAGTTCCTGAATCATGTTTCTCCACCGTCCGAGTGGATTTTCGGGAGAGAAGGCTATTTTGTGTGCGCCATATTTCTTCCACTTGTCGATCAGGTATGGCCAGAACGTTTGGTAGTATTCGACGCGTTCAGATTGCGGTGCGTCTTTGATGCGCAGAGCGGCCGGCATGTAGATCGTTGAGTTTCGCATCAGATGCATGCCAGTGCGAAGATAGCGTCGAGCGATTCCGTAGTTGGCATGTTGTCCGGCTGCATCGCGGCGGTGATGATCGATCATCAGATCATCGGCACCATGCAGCCCGATGTGTGACGCAGATTGGACGATGTAGTCCTTGAGGATGCGGTTGCAACGATGTGAGACCGAGCCGGTGTGGGCTTCGGAGTCAAGGCCACCGGTCTGCGAGACGCGCGGAATAATTCCGGCATATGAGGTAAGATTGTTCACAGGCTGTTGTGCGAACGGATCTCCGATTTCAGCGGCCACCCCAGCAGCCAGAACCATGCCGATGCCCTTTACTGTCATAAGAAAAGCGCCTTGTGTTTGTGCAAGCCATATGGCCATTTCGCGTTCGATACTATCAATACTATCTTGCAGACAGCGGTAGAGCGCGACATGCTGAGCCAGTGAGAGCTGCAGTGTTGACACATATTCAGGGGACGGCAGCAAAACCGATTCGGCATAGCTTTGTAGTTTGGTGGCTATTTGCTCGGGGCGCTGTCCACCTGCACGAGAAATCAATCCAGCAATCGTCGAACACTTGCGTTTTGCAACCTGCCCGGCACTGAAATGATCTTCCATGATGCGTAGGGAGGGCTTGTGAAAAGGCGTCAGTCCACTTTTCTTCTCATCCAGAAATCCCGGGAAGAGTCGGTCAACCAGGCAGTGCATACGGTTACGTTGCTCCGTGGATAAGGATACCAGCTTGCGACGATGCCTTACAAGGGTTCGCAGGTTGTGATAGTCACCGCGCTGAGCGGGAGCACAGTTGCCTCGCCGATTGATTAGCATTCGCGCGATACCCAGCAAGTCTAAGCGATCGGTACTGGCCTGAAGGTTTTCTCGCTGCTTCTTGGCATCCTCGGCGTTAACGCCCGCCACCAACCAGCCTCTATCACGCACACATTGCGCAAAGTTTTCTGTATAGGATCCGCAATCTTCACCCCCAAAGAAAGCATGTTTAGGGTTGATCTTGTGATAGCCACAGGTGCTGTCCATTTGGGTCAGCAGGAAGTCAACCCCTTCGGGTGTGTTCTTTACAGGAAACGGTTTGCGAAGAATGTCTCCGTTACCGTTACAGAACATTACAACATGATCAATCTTTGCGTAATCGATCGCGCCGATAAGAACCTTCGCAGACCGACCGGCCTCTTCGTAGATTCGCAGTAGATCTTGACTTTGCTGCCCGTAGATGCTTCTCTTCTTCATGTGGAGCTCCTTTGGCTTTTGCCGCACGGCTTCCCGCTTGACGGGAATGTCCGCGACGGCCGTTTATACTTGCCACGGACCCCGTGCCCGATGGCTCTAATTATCAGTCAAGGAGCTCCACACTCCTTTGTAAAGCTCCAAGATCCCTAGAAGGGGATGTTTCGTGAGCTCGCCTAAAGGCTCACTCACATCCCCTCCATAGGACTCTTGGATTGGTACCAGCCCTCAAAATAGTAAAATAAGGATTCATATTACTTTTTCCGTTTGCGATCAAGCGCCCTGTCAAGCCTCCCCCAGCATCTTAATCCAACTCATTATTATACCGACTACGCCTGCTCACCTAACACTTTTTCTTTAAAACAACGAAATCCCTTATTTTGCTATTTGGAAGGGGCTGGGCATTCAATTTCCTCACCAACGTGTCATCATAGCATTGAACAGCGCCACTACTCCGGTGATTCCAATTCCGACCAGCAAGCACACGCCTACAGTAACCCAGAGGGCAAGTCGAAGGGGTGATACACCTTTGTGTTGTATGCTCAAGAAGAGCGTGAACCACACTATAGGCAAAAGAAGCAGCCAAAGCCCCGAATGAGCATAAAATTCGGTGATGCGTGGCACGGCCTCTGGGGTATATAATTTCTGGCACCACCGTTCACCAAGAAGTCCTCCGGCATGGCCGAGCAATACAGCCCAACACTGGAGAGCTACAATCCAGGCAATAGGTCTTGCTACAGTTTCCATCGTGCCAACACCCCATCATGATCAACCAGTTAGTCGCATTATAAGCCATTCGCCACCCAACGCCACGAAAAAAACCGTATAAAAACAGGAAGCCAATTATTGCACGCGAGGGGGTCTTATTCTGGTGCCTGTCAACAGTTCAATCACTATATCGGTTTGGGCATCTCCGCCTTCATCATTTCCATCAGCCCCAACGCTCCATAATATTTCTTTCTTTCCGGAATACAACACTGGTTTTCCACAAAATAGATCTATAGGAACTCTCGCAATTATTGATTTCATCCGGTCATCCTGAAGCGATGCGGGCCACGAGCCGTGCTCTTTTCGAAAAGTCCATAACGCAAGAAATGCGCGCGTAAGGTTGATTTCTGCTTGCTGTCTCACAGAGGACTTATGAACCCCATCCAGTGCCGGCGTACAAAAGTCCATCAAGCAGTTGCCCAGAATATTATGATGTTTGCGTCCAAGTTCTGCCAATCGTTGCGCGCGTATCTTTGCCTGTTCAATATTATCAACCTTATCAAACGGCCAGAGAAACAAAAAGCCTCTGCACAAATCTGCATCATCAGTTTCGAGAAAAGACATCTGTTTCTTTATATCAGCACGAATACTCGTATCACGATGGATCCAGGACTTCATGGCATTGGCAACATAGCGGCTGTATATTTTTTCCGCGATTTCAATGGTGTTGGTCCTATCGAACGTATGCGATACATCAACTCCTAATCTATTTGTAACTTTGCACATATCCTCCTCAATCATTTTGATCATAGCAATCGTATCCTGAGTGAATGAATTGTGAAACACACGTGCAAGGACAGGGCTTCCATCATCCTGTGCGGGCAACTCATGCAACATCTTCAATGATATTGCTGAAGGTACTTTCTCTCGGGAAGCCAAATATCGCATGCCGGTCAATCCCAGCGATTTAATCGCTGTTCCGGCCAAGAAATGTATACTTGATCTGTCGCAATCCTCAACAAGTGAACCTATCCTGAAAACATCGATAAACGCCTTCGCGCTATCCGAATACTCCCGCCTCTCATAACACCCCGCGCCCATTGCGAACTTTACTCTCGCGATATGGCGAAAAAAACTGGGCTCAGACAGTAATTTCTTGTCGTCAAAGCCACAGAAGGGCACTTGCAGTTGGTCCAGCGCAATGCCTTTGTCTATGAGAAGAATCTCCTTCTTCCTGGATTCCAGCCATGCATCAAACTTCTTGCGCTCATCGGGAGACAAAGGTGTGTAAAAGTCGCAGGCCTTATAGACCATTTCGTATATTTCATCGCCAAAAGAAACTGCCATTTCGGGCATGGCATTTGTCCAAAGAGTGTAGGCATTCTTTTCCGCAGGTAGTTGTTGTTGTACAGCTCCATCGGCGTGAGCCGCCAAAATCATGGCCAGAACAATTCCTGATAAAACAATGATTCTTTTCATAACTGCGTTACCGGGTCGGGTCTACACCTTGTCATCCAACTCATTATTATACCAACTACGCCTGCTCACCTAACACTTTTTCT
>JAQBFJ010000274.1:0-7363 GCA_032123435.1 Verrucomicrobiota bacterium | reverse complement strand
TTGCCCGGCTCCACTGTGATAAATGCAACAAGGACTACCTGCTGGCGTTCTCATGTAAAGGACGCTGGTTCTGCCCTTCATGTCACCAGAAGAAAGTACTCTTATTCGGCGAGTTCATCACGGATTCAGTTGCCTACCCCTTGCCACACCGTCAATATGTCTTCAGCCTGCCCATAATGCTGCGCATCTATTTCAGGAACAACCGGGAGCTATTAAAGCGGCTCTGCCAAATAGCCAACGAATGCCTGATGGAATTCCTGCGTCAGGTCACGCACAAGCCCGACGGCCAGCTCGGCATGGTCATGACCATCCATACCTTCGGTGAATACATGGGTTACAACTGCCATCTTCACGCCCTGGTAGCCGACGGTCTCTTCAGCCCGAGCGGCATGTTTTACGTGGCGCCGAAGGTCAGCACAAAGCCGTTGGAGCAGATGTTCCGGGTGCGAGTTATTAAGATGCTGGTCGAGGAAGAGCTTCTTGCGGAAGAATTGGCGCGCAAGCTTGTTTCATGGAAACACAGCGGGTTCAGTGTGTATAATGGCAAGCCTATCAAGCGCAATGATACCGATGGTCTCAAGCGAGTCGCCCAATACATCATTCGCAATCCATTCTCCGAGCAGAAGATGACATATAACGAGGAGAACGGCACTGTAATCTACCGATCCAGAACACGTCCCGCCGTAGCAATGGGCAGACAGGGGCGAAGGCGGATGCACGCAAAGACCAAGCGCAACTTCGAGGTATTCTCAGCTGAGGATTTTATAGCTGCCATCACTCAGCATATACCCGAGAAAGGTTTCCAGATGGTGCGGTACTATGGTTGGTACAGTAACAGGGCAAGAGGCGAGCGAGCCAAGAAACAGGCAGAAGAATCGGCGTCTGACCACTTCTCGGGCTTGGGAAGCCCAGAGAAGGAATTGCCCACAGGGCAAGGTCCACAGGACCGAGCCGACGGGAGGCGGCGAGTCAATCCCGCCAACGTTGAGGTTATTGACGTATCTGAGTACCAGCCCCGCCGCCTGCCTTCCAAGAAGTGGCGGGAACTTATTAAACAGGTGTGGGAAGTCGACCCCTTTGATTGTCCGCGGTGCGGTTCAGAGATGAAAATGATAGCGCTGATTGATGATAATGAGGTTATAGAAAAGATTTTACGACACCTGGATCTGTGGCCACAAGAAGCGTTACCTGTCCGTGCCCCACCTGCACCTGTTATACAGGAATATATACTTGAGCCAGTCTTCGATGATTATCCTGATTATGATGAAGCCGTCGCAGGATAATGGATGAGGTGTGCCTGAAAAAGACCTTGTGGCCGGCATTTCTGCACGATTCTAGATTATGGGCTCCTAACCGGCCGCTTTACCCTTGCAATCTGCCCACTGTGTGACTAATATTTCTGCATTAAGCAAGTTTAACGGCTAATTGTGGGTAATGTGATTGGTGAGGCTAAAAGCAAAGTCCTATCAGTCGGACTCGATTTTAGTCAGGTGACGACGTTCAACCTAGACGAGTACATCGGGTTAGCTCCCGACCATCCACAGTCCTATCGTCGTTTCATGTTCGAGAATCTTTTCAACCACATCAACATCTCGCCTGATCGCATTCATGTCCCGGATGGCATGACAGCGGATGTGCCTGCCTTCTGTGAGACTTACGAACAGGCTATTTGTGAGGCTGGTGGTATCGATCTACAGGTGCTGGGGATCGGGACCGACGGTCACGTGGGATTCAACGAGCCGAGCTCCTCGCTGGCGTCACGCACCCGTATCAAGACGCTCACGCAACAGACACTTTCGGACAATGCACGTTTTTTTGCGGATCCGTCCGAGCAGCCGCATCATGTGATCACGATGGGAATCGGCACGATCATGGACTGCCGGCAGGTGATTATGCTGGCGTTCGGGGCCAGCAAGGCAGATGCGGTTTCCCAATCGGTTGAGGGACCGGTTTGCGCCATGATGCCTGCCTCGGCGTTGCAGTTTCATCCCCGTGCGCATGTGTTCCTGGATGACGCTTCGGCGGCGGGATTAGCCAAGGCTGATTATTACCGCTGGGTTTACAGCAACAAGCCGGAGTGGCAGCAGCATTAGGAAAAGAGTCGAAAGTCGAAATGGCTTGTGTTCGGAAGGGGTTAACCGCGAATGGAGCGAATGGGGCGAAAGGCTGATGTTCTGCAAGGGGAAGCGTTGAAAGTCGAAATGGGGTTAGCCGCCCAGTTCGGTATTCAAGCGCGCTTCCACGTTGTGTTCGTGTAGCGGTCCGATGACGTCATCGAGCTGTCCCTCCACGATGCGGTCCAAGCTGTAGAGCGTCAGGTTGATGCGGTGGTCGGTTAGGCGATTCTGCGGGAAATTGTAGGTGCGGATGCGTTCGCTACGATCGCCGGTGCCAATCTGTAGGCGTCTCGCCGCCCCCTGTTTCTCGGCTTCCTCGCGTAGTTTGTGGTCGAGCAGGCGCGCCTTCAATACCACCATTGCTTTTTCACGGTTTCGATGCTGTGACTTTTCATCCTGACATTGAACCGTTACGCCCGTCGGTATATGCGTTAAGCGTACAGCGGAGTCAGTCGTGTTAACGCTTTGTCCTCCGGGGCCCGAAGATCGGAAAATATCGATGCGGATTTCGTCCGGAGGAACGTCGAAGTCGTCCTCCTCCTCGACTTCCGGGAACACGGCAACCGTGGCGGCCGAGGTGTGAATCCGTCCTTGCGTCTCGGTCTGTGGCACCCGCTGCACGCGGTGTGTGCCGCTCTCGTAGCGCATGGTTCCGTAGACACCATCTCCCGTGACGGTAAAAATGACTTCCTTGTAGCCGCCCAGTTCGCTTTGATTGGCTTCCACGATACCGGTTTTCCAGCCGTGCTCATCGCAATAGCGTGTGTACATCCGGTACAGATCACCCGCAAAGAGGGCGGCTTCGTCCCCGCCGGTGCCCGCGCGGATTTCCATGATGGCATTCCGATTGTCGTCTGGATCGGGCGGTAGCAAACTCAGGCGCAGGGCTTTCTCGGCCGCTGGCAACGCCGCCTCGCTCTCATCCAACTCCGCCTGCGCCAATTCCGCCAGTTCTGGATCGTCGTTGTCGGCGAGCATCGTATGATTTTCGTCGATACGCTGCGTCAGCGTCCGGTAGTGTGCCGCTTTGTCGGCGACCCGCTTTAAATGGGAATGTTCCTTGATCAGCTTACGAAAACGCTTTTGGTCGGCGGCGGTTGCCGGATCGGAGAGTATGGCTTCAATCTGGGGCACCCGGAACAGAACTCTATCGATTAAAGCAGGTTCGATCATGGTTTTTCCCAGCGTCACCGAATACAGACACAAAAAGGGCCAGAAAACGGCATGTTGCCGCCCTGACCCTTCTTTCGCAACGCTAGGCCAGTTTGCGGCCGTAACGACGATTAAACTGCTCGACACGGCCCTCTGTATCAAGGAGTGTTGATTTGCCCGTATAGAACGGGTGGCAACTCGAGCAAACGTTCACATGCATATCCTTGCCGGTGGAACGTACTTCCGTGACGTTACCGCAGGCGCATGTGATCGTGGTCATGTCATATTTTGGATGGATGTCTTTTTTCATGGTACTAAATCCCTTGCTTAAACTGAAAGATAGGCAAACTACAGTGTTGCCATCCGGAATGCAAGCTAAAAACTGCTGAAAATTGATGAAATCAGCAATCGAATGGGAACAAAAAAGCGCCTCGTGAATTGTCACGAAGCGCTTTTTTCAGCAAATTGCTTAGTCGATGTTGTCATGGATATCAACCACTGCCAGCGGAAGTTGATTCCCCGTGTTCAAGTCCAACGAGATGGCGGGGATTTCATTATCTGCAATGTCGTTATTGGAAACATCGCCGCCCCAGCTATTTCCAGCATCATCGCTCAATACCGCTATGCCTAGGAAGTGATTTGCGACTTGATTATTTTGAATGGTAAAATCATCCAGCGAGTCCGTGCGTGTCCCCACTACGGCAATACCTGCCAATCCGGGATCGAACCCTGCAGATGCCAGCGGATCGCCGCCCAATATTCCGTCAATTGCGCCGAGCGCGCCACCACCAATAACGGTATTCTCGCTGATATCAAGATTATGCATCTCAGCTTTATATAGGCTTATACCTGCAATGCCCAAAATATTGTTATTAAGGACATTACCGCTGATCTGACCGCCATTAGCCGTAGCTCCTTCGGAGGCTAATACCCCAATGCCCAGCAGGTTGTCGTTAACGGTATTGCCCGTAATCGTGAAACCATCAAGGTTCGCATCAAAAAGCCCCACTACGCCAATTCCGGCAAGTCCGATTTCGGGAAGCTGCATCGGCACGGTGCTGTCAGACAACGAAGGAACGCCAAGTGATTCCAGCAGTGGATTCAGGCTGCCAATGTTGGCTTCGGCAATTGTGTTTCCTGTAATCGTCAGGTTTTTCATCTCAGCGTCGGCAATGGCCAGGCCAAAGGCACCTACGATATTTCCTTTCAGGTTATTGTGCGAAATAAGGGCATCATTCATCTGCCCGCCGGCAGCGGAAATGGCACCGATACCAATCATATAGTCTGAGATTGAGTTGTTGGCAATCGTTGCATTCATCTGTCCGCCAGCACCCATTGAGAGTGCGCCAACGCCTAGTAGGCCACCGTCAACGCCCAGGGTCGCCGGAAGAACGCTATGGGTCGGATCAACGTGATCCACAAGCAACTGATAAGTGGTGTCAAGGCCTCCGCCAACCAGCGTGTTCCCGCTGACCTCAAAATCCAGAATTGCGGGAGACGTGCTCACCGGTGCAATAGCTGCACCGGCAATACCAAGAGCAGGTTGATTGATGGTGTTATCAAACACACTAACCTTCATGTCTGAATCAGGAAGTGCCAGTGCCAGTACACCACCAACAGTTGGAATCGGAAGCGTTGCTGGGTGATCTGCAGGAACCCCGATCATATCAACAAAAAAGTCAAACGGCAGGATTCCAGCCAAATCAACCGTGTCGCCGCCAATACTGTTGCCGCCGATCTCGACGTTTGCACGCCCCGTCATCGCGATGCCGGCAACGCCAACGCCTAGAATCGAATCCTGAATCGTATTAAAGCCGATGCGAGCCGTCCCTTTTGATCCATATAGTGCTCCCACACCAATTCCTGTATTATCAAACTGATTGTAGGCAATCGTATGGTCAAACGCTTCAACGCCTTGATAGATTGACACCACCCCTGCAGCAAGGTTACGGAATTTGTTTTCGCGGATATCAAGCTCAACCACGTCATCTGCCATTATGCCAACCATGGGGCCAAATGTATGTTCGGGCAAGACGCCTCCCGCATGTGGTGCAGCGGTGATCTCGAAACCGCCAATGGCAACACTGCAAGCATTCTGTGCCATAATAACGGAAGGCAAACTATCAGCCTGACCTTCAATGACTGGGCGTCCATGCCCATGAGAGGGCGCGTCACCATTGCCTACACGCATTCCTTCGCCCATCAAACGGATGCTAGTGCCGTCTACGTCAATGTTCTCGCGATAGGGATTGGAAGCACCATAAACATAAACATTCGGCATGTTGCGTTCGCCTGATGCATCTACGCCTTCTTGAATCACATCGAACGGATGGAGGGCAGAACCATTCTCGATAAGGTCTGCTGCATTGTCACCATACACAAAGATAACATCATCATACAAAAGGTAATCCCGCTCCTTGCGCGACGTTTCTGTTTTGAAAACATCTCTATCCGAAATTTCGTTCCGAATCTGAACTTGTGGATCACGTATAGCCATTTCCATCATGCGCTGAGAAACCAGAAGCGGTCCCGTCTCGCCACCGCGCCAGGCGTTACGATCGCCACCAAACGTATCCTTGAGAGCGCCTTTGCCGAGCGGCAATCTGATATTGAAGCTCAAAAGGTATTCGCTGCCGTAGAGCGCATCATCCTCATAGATTTCGGCATTCAGAAAAACACTGTTCCAAGCCCGAATTTCGAGACGACCCTTTGCGCCTGAAATTTGATTGTCGCTGGCGACGTTCCCGGTCCATTTAGGTTCGAAATCGTAGTAGCCGGCAAATAAGCGAGCCTCCAAGTTGTCTGTTGATACAAATGGCAGTTTAAAGCCGATTTCGGCATCATAACCTTTTAACGGCGTTTCATATAATTCGAAAATATCCGTACGGTAGTTTCGTGTACTGACCGTTGTGCTGTGCTCGCGAATCTGGTTGTCTCTTGTATAATCGTCATAGGTTGTGACATCACTGTAACTTTCGAGGACCGTGTTTTCCTCACGCGAGATAAGATCCTTGTCCTGCTCGGGAAGATACACGTTAGCACGCGCATCTACCCATGCCGTCAGGCATTCAATACCTAACCCCATCTGATTGAACTGACTATCCCGTCGTGTCCAACGGCCATCATAAAAAATATTGGCACCAAGAATTGAATTGTAGTCACTAATGTAATGGCGATAAAGCAGTCCAGCATTCAACTCTTGCTCACCCTCATCACCGAACGCCGTACGCATATTTCCCAGAAGCATGCCGTTACCGTCTTTTGTTTTTAGCAGGGGGGCCAAGAAATCAAGTCGCCCTTCAAAGTAATCCTCTCCTCCAAGTATGCCGGGCGTCAATATGGCTGTTCCGGGCAGGGATACCCCCCCGTTACCTTCCAAAACGGCATCGGGCTCACTTTGTGTCGTTGATTCCGCTGCCCCTTGGGCATTCGCGAAAGCGCCATAGCAAAAAACCGTTACGATTATCATTAACGATGTGACCTTATATGACACGCCTCTATACCTTTTCATAACGCCTCCTTTTTTTTGATGCCCCTAGACATTTACATGACCTTAATATTGAAACGTACACAATATTATCCATAAATCAAATGAAAAAAACAAAAAAAGTTGCCGTTGAAATGCCTTAATAGGAACCTCAATAATGAGGACGGTGTCTTGATCGTCCTGTCCTGTGAGAGCGAATTAGCAGTTTGTTTGCGGTAGGCTTACTTCTGTGCCCATTAGCCGGGTAAATAGGTGGGGAATCGGAGCCTCGAAGACCATCCGTGCTTTTGAGAAGGGGTGCGTGAGCTCAAGTCTGAAGGCATGCAGCGCCATGATTTTCGATGGCGAGTCTGCGGGGCCGTATTTGCTGTCGCCGACAACCGGATGTCCGAGATCAGCGAGATGGACGCGTATCTGGTGCTTGCGTCCAGTAAGGAGTTCGATTTCCAACAGGCTGAAATCGCCATTGCCCGGCTCCACTGTGATAAATGCAACAAGGACTACCTGCTGGCGTTCTCATGTAAAGGACGCTGGTTCTGCCCTTCATGTCACCAGAAGAAAGTACTCTTATTCGGCGAGTTCATCACGGATTCAGTTGCCTACCCCT
>JAQBFJ010000273.1:0-6663 GCA_032123435.1 Verrucomicrobiota bacterium | reverse complement strand
GGTTCATGCGGCATGTTGAGGGGAAGGGTAGCGCAGAAACGTTGTGGGATAAAGTGTAAATTTATGTAGAAAAATAAGCATAAAAGTCTTGATTAACAGTTGCACATTATTATACCATGAAGGCATTTGAGTTGGCAGTTCATAAACATCGGGATAAGAATTACAGGCATGTAATTACTGGAAAAAACAATGCTGCAGCATGTAATGAGCAGAAACACCCTGATCATTACTGTTGGCGAAACCAGGGTCAGTCGCTCTCAACAGCGTATCCGTATACTTGACCTTGGGCTTTGAATATTATGAATAAGAAAGAACTTCTTGCGTACCTCAGGAAAATTGACGCTGAATTGGATCAGCCGGCAATGCTCTATATTTACGGTAGCGCTGTATGTATCCTGCTTGATGAGCCGGATCGAATAAGTTTGGATATTGATGTGGCTGGGCCATATTCGAATGCTGATTACGGGGCAATTACAGAAGCTGCTGAACGCGCCGGTATCCCTGTTAATCCTCCGGAAGATACTTCGTCCAATCACATTGAATGGATTCAGGCACTGCGACTCTGTCTTCCCAAGCCCTCGCCTGAAAATGAAATGATTCTATGGCAGGGGAGAATGCTGACGATAAAAAGCTGTTCATTGCCGGAATTAGTTGCCAGCAAACTGATTCGCTATGACGAAATTGATCAGGGCGATATTCAATATCTCTGTTCTCAATCGAAAATAGAGTTATCAGATGTAAAAGATGCTGTGCGGCGACTTCCTGCGCCGTTCAAAAGTGATGTGGTTGTGCTTGAGAACCTGAAAAATCTTCAGATGGATATCAAGATGTGGCGAGGTGAAAAACAATGACAGCTCGCGAGGAACTTCAATACTGTTATGAACTGGCTTTTTATCCTCCGAGACTGAATCAAGTCTGGCAGGATATAAAGAAAAAAAAGAAGTGCAGAGATGAATTAAAACCTCTGCTTGATAAGGCGCTTATTCTCCATCAGGTTTTGCCGGAATCTGGATTTGCTTCTCAGCGTGCATTACAGCGTCTTGCTCTCTATCAGGCGAAATCAAGAGCATTTGGCATGGTTACCTTTCTTCAGAACATTCGGACCGCACTCGGTTGTGGCGCGATTGAAACCCGTATAGTTCCCGGAAATCTGGTTCGTGACATAGGCCTTCCTGAGTTTTCCCGCGGTGCAATCAGATAATCAGAAGAAGCAAGAAGACAAGTCCTCCAAAGCCAACCAACGTCGCCAAGGCTATGTTGGTCTAGAGGCTTTGTCCGGATCTCCGAGAATGCGGAGCCCGGAGTGCGGAATGCGTCCGCCTACGCCCCGACCACCCAGCCTGACGGCGGATGTCGGGGCTTCGGCGGATCTTCGCTACGCTACGAAAGTAAAGAAGGGAAGAGTTTTTGACAGGATGACTGGATTGTCCTGTTGATCTGCGATATCGGAAAGCCAAGGCGGTACACTTACAGTGTACCCCCCCCTTGACTTTCCGAAATCCGTTCTTGTGAGTGTGTGAGACAACAAGCAAGCATGTAACAGAACACGTTCAGCAAGCCCCATACGCGTTCATAAGGTTCGGATGGTCAACCGCCGCGCCTTGCAAGTTGGACCACGCGCGGCACCTGTGGATGAGCGGGGCTGAATCAAGGCTGAAGTGCGGCAGTTGACCGGAATAGAAAGATTGACAGGATACTGCAAACATACCACATCCTGTGATCCTGTCTGAATTGGATGCCAAGAGTGTCAAATAGAAATCAGGACGTGACACTGCGAGTGCCGAAGGGAATCGTTTGTCTCGTTTCCGCGCTTTCGTTCCATGATATTACCACGCAGATCCCTCATGCGATCTCGCTGGCCATCCCCAGGCGGATGAGGCAACCAGTTATTGATTATCCTCCTATGAAATTCCATCGATTCAACGATACTTCCTATACTGCAGGAGTAGATCTTCATTATATAGAAAACATTGAGGTAAAGGTCTATTCACCGGAAAAGACCGTTGCCGATTGCTTCAAATTTCGCAACAAGATTGGTCTCGATGTTGCTATTGAAGCACTGCGCTTCTGCCGGGAACGCAAAAAAACATCACCCGCAGAATTTCTGAAATACGCTCGTATTTGTCGTGTCCAGGAAATCATGACTCCCTATCTGGAGGCGATATTTTGAGCAAACGTCCCGCAAGCAACACCGCGGCTTCGGTCAAGGCGCGCCTTCTCAATAAAGCACGCAGGGGCGGCCGCGACTTCAATCAACTGCTTCAACACTACGGCTTGGAGCGTTTCCTGTATCGTCTTGGTTTATCATCACATGCAGGCAAATTCATTCTCAAAGGGGCGCTCATGCTTCGAACGCTCGGTGTGGAAATGTGGAGACCTACCATGGATATTGATCTTCTCGGAAAAGTCCGGAATGACCGTACCCTGTTGCGAAAAGTCATCCATGATTGTTGCGCCGTCGAAGTAGATGATGGCATTACCTTTACTTGGCCGCCGGACGGTCCATGGGCCTGAGGTGCGAATACGCCGTTTTTCCTTATAAGTCTTTTCTTGTACGCCAAGACCTGATTTGCCATAATGTCGAAAATGTTGAATGGCTTCTTTCTGCACTGCGAATGAGGTGAAAATAAAGGGTTTGTGCTTTCATCAGCGTTTTTTTGTAATAAAACACAATCCTTGCCATGAAATATGCTTGTAAAGCCATCACCGGGTGATATTATCCAATCCTCTTTGTGTTGTTATTTTGATTTAATCCAATGGTGTTTAGATGAAAAGATTAGCCGAAAATGAGTTGAAAAACCAGGCCAGTATTATTCTGATCTATGTTTGATAATAATTTGTTGACAATACTCCCCATATGGCGTACATATTGGGATCATGATAAAAAGACTGCAAAAACCGTTACACACCAACAGCTTCTTTCTGTTTGGAGCGAGGGGAACCGGAAAGTCAACGTTTTTGAAGCAATCCTTTGATCCTGAAAAGACGCTGTGGATTGATCTCCTTGATCCCGAACAGGAGAATCGTTACGCCTTAAGGCCGGGTGAATTATCAGATCAGATCCGGGCCGGGCTAAACCGATATAGCTGGGTTGTTATCGATGAAATTCAGAAAATCCCGAAACTGTTGGACGTGGTACATTCAACCATCGAGGAACACGGAGTCCGTTTTGCCCTGACTGGATCCAGTGCGCGGAAGCTCAAAAAGGGCTCTGTCAACCTGCTTGCGGGTCGAGCCTTTGTCTATCACTTATTTCCCCTGACAAGCCGCGAACTGGGCGCAAATTTCGACCTGTCCCGTGCACTGCATTATGGGACATTGCCGGGACTACTGCCATTCACGGCCGATGAGGAGCGGAAAGCGTTCTTGAGGGCGTATGCCTTGACTTACCTGAAGGAAGAAGTGTGGGCTGAACATCTCATCAGGAAGCTCGATCCTTTTCGCCGTTTTCTTGCAGTTGCCGCGCAATGCAATGGTGAGATTGTGAACTACTCGAATATCGCACGGGATATAGGGACAGATCACAAGACGGCCTGCTCATATTTCGAGATTCTGGCGGACACACTCCTCGGCTTTATGCTTGAGCCGTATCATACTTCTGTCCGCAAGCGACAGCGACTATCGCCCAAGTTTTTCCTGTTCGATCCGGGCGTTACACGCGCCATCAACGGCACGCTCAATGTGGAACTCGCGCCGAGCACGTATGCTTTCGGTAAAGCGTTTGAGCATTTCGTCCTGCTGGAGATTATCCGGCTGAGCGATTACCGGTCGAACGACTACCGCTTTTCGTATCTCCGCACAAAGGACGGGGCTGAGATAGATCTGATTATCGAACGTCCCGGAAGCAATGTTGCGCTGGTGGAGATCAAATCAACGGATCGTATAGACGAACGCGATATCCGGGAAGTGTCCCGGTTCCTCTCGGTCTTTCCCGGTGCCGAAGCGTTCTGCCTGTCGCGGGATAAGGTCAGGAAACGAATTGGCGATGTCTTGGCCGTTCACTGGATGGAGGGTTTGAACGAACTCGGTTTGTGAGGCGGATCTCCGCTCCGGCGGATACTTGGAAATTGGACATTGAAAAAAGCGATAAAACCAGTATTTTCAGGGTGATTCAGCCGGTAAAACTATTGGATAAAAGCAAACGACAATAATAAATATATGTGATATATTTTTGTTCTATATTTTAAGAAGAAGAAATTACAGGTCTTGATCTGGAGAGTTAAATCACGTTAAGGCTTTTATATCAGGGGGTTTTTTAAAAAAGGACACACCGGGCCAGTGTTTGCGCAGGTTGTGAAAATAAATCAAAGGAAAACTCTATTTCTCGCGATCGTCCTTTTTGCGATATGGACAGTATGTAATTTCAGCAGAATTACAGCTGACCAGGAAGGCATAATCCGGTTTGTACTGGGTTCCTTTTTTGCTCTGCTTATACTGTTTCGTGACAAGGAAGAAGATGCACCCCGGGGTATCGTCGAACATTTTTCTTCCGCTTCACTGTTTGTGCCCATGACTGCTGTTGCAGGAACAGTTCTGACTCTGGCGGGCATTATATTCAGCGTCCATCAATTCGAATGGCTTGGCATAATACTGATATTTTCCGCGTGTTTAGTATGGGCGTTACCGGTGAAATTCGCGCGGGATATTTTTCTTGCCATGTTTGTTCTGTACTGGGTTCATCCTTTGCCCGGTCAGATATTCGGTCCGCTTCAGCTTGCCATGCAGTCTCTTACGGTGAAGGGGGCGGAATGGTGTCTTCATTGTCTGAATGTTCGCGTATGGGCGGACGGGTTATTGTTGAGGACGGGATTCATGGTGCTTGGCGTGCCTGAGGCGTGCAGTGGTATGCGCACGATAGTGACGGTCGTTTTGTCCGCGCTTGGTTTATGTTCCTTACTTCGCGTCAGGTGGTATGGCATTATGTGTTTCATTGTGTTGGGTATCACGCAGGTTGTTGTGCTGAATATCGCGCGTGTTTGCGTCATGGTTTTATGCGCGTCGAAGATGGTGACCGGATGGGGTCAGGCGTTTCTGCATGATACAATGGGGTTGTTTCTGCTGGTTGCTATTCTGCTGATACAGTTTGAAATATACGCGTGGCACAAATGGTCAGACAGGCGGTGTCGTATTAAGGGTCAGATTCAGGGCGGAGAAATGGATCGGCCTGAGATGGCAACAATGCTTCCTGGTTTCTGGCGGTTCATGGTAAGGGCGGGATTGATATGGCTTATTGTGTTGATATTTTGTTCTGTTGTTGTAATTGCGATTATCAGAAATGATGCCCTGCATCGTGCGGAAATGATAGCGGGGATGGTTGACGGTTTGATTGTCACGGATCTGGATGCCGCCGCGAAAGCCATTAATGTTATCCTGGAGGTGGATCCGTATAATCGTGAAGCGGCTTCTAAAAAAGCGCGCATACTTATGATGCAGGGGAAGTATGAAGATGTAGTGCTGGAACTCGAAAGGAATCATAACAAGTTAAGTATTTGGGAGGTGATTCTTAAGAGTCGTGCCCTGATTGAGCTTGGCAGATGGCCGGAAGCGGATGCTTTGCTGGGCGGCTTATCGGATAGTGAACAGCGTTTGCCTGGTGTTGCCATAGTAAAGGCTGAATACGCGGCATTGCGCGATGTTCCTGAAGAGGTTGCGAAGAATGTCATGCTTGCTTCACTTGATTCGCATCCGAGAATAGTTGATCGAGTCAGGTCCCTTTTTCTTTATTTGGCTGAGCATGAACAATGGAATGTCATAGTCAATGCGGACAAAGACATTCCATACACTTCGTTTGCGCATGCGTTGACGGCGATATACGCAAATTTGAGGATGAAAAACATTGCCGGAGCCGGGTTGGCGATGAATCACACGCTGAAAGAATGGCCGCATGATGAGCGGCTGTTAAGCAGTGTTTTCGTGCTTGCTCTTGAAAGCCGGAACGAGCGATGGGAGAAGGAGTTCGAAGATCTGTTGATGGCCAATATGATGAGCATGTCGGCGGACAGACTGGCCGCCAGCATAGGTTGTTCGTTCCAGATGGAGCGACCTGATTTGGCATGGCTGGTATACCTAAGGCTGAATGAAGTTGATCCGTCGCATCCGGCATTAAGTCTGGCGCCGGCGCAATTTGGCGACGTCTGGTTCACATTCAAGCGGCGCAATATCGGGGTTCCAATGGAGCGAGAACAAACGTTGATAGACATGAAGCCGTTGTATGAACAGACGAAAAACATATCATTGTTCGGGTCTTTCTGGAGCGACGTTCCGCTCGCGGACGAACTTACATCAGGAAACATATCCGAAATTCAAGATAGGTACTTGAAGTTATGTCTTGAACAGATTGAAAAGAAACAGCTTACGGGGTCGTGGTGGATAGACATCACTCACGCGGCCGTCCTGGAAATGATGGGGCGGTATAATGATGTTCATGTAAAACTGGATCAGATCGCGGAAAAGTATCCACACAAGAAGAAGGAAGTGTTTCTGCGAAGAGCAGCCCTGTTTAACAAACAGCGAAAATGGCAGGAATGCATGGAGTTGCTGGTGGAATGCTCCGAAGAAATGCATAAGGAACCTGTGGCCGGACTTTTGCTGATTAACACAATGATGAATCTGAATCTCGGGGTTTGCGCTATGGACGAGGCCAGGCGCATGAGAGAACAGTAT
>JAQBFJ010000272.1:0-2512 GCA_032123435.1 Verrucomicrobiota bacterium | reverse complement strand
CCCAACCACGTCAACGTGCATTGCAGCGTCGGTTTTTTTCACTGCAACGACCTCATGATATCCGTCATACAAGCATGGCCTGATAAAATCGTTCATACCGACGTCAACCACAACAAATGTTTTTAAAGGATTATTTTTAATGTACTGCACAGTGCATACCAGAATCCCGGAATTACCCACAAGATATCGACCCGGCTCCATCACTACTTGCAGTCCAATAGTCTTGAGAATAGGCACGATTTTATCCGCAAACTTGGCCGGAGTTAAGGGCTCTTCCTCTGGCCTGTATTTGATGCCTATTCCTCCCCCAATGTCAATATACCTGAACGTCTTATAACGTGACTTAAGCTGTTGACACAAATCTTTTACCTTCTCCATGGCATCAACAAAAGGCTGGATAGATAATATCTGCGAACCTATATGCATGTGTATGCCTGATATTTCAATGCCGGGAAGATCAGATGCCATTTCATATGCCGCTTCTGTTCGATCTATATCCAGACCGAACTTGTTTTCCTTCTTACCCGTAGTAATATATTTATGCGTTTTGGGATCGACGCCAGGCGTTATCCTGAAAGCTATGCGCGCAACGGATCCTTTCTTGACCGCGCATTCCGAAATGCGTTCAACTTCCTGCTCGGATTCGACCGTGAAAAAGAGTATGTTCTGTTCCAGCGCGTATCCTATTTCTTCAATGGTCTTTCCAACACCGGCAAATACTATTTTAGAAGGATCCGCACCCGCACGCAATGCCCGGAACAATTCTCCGCCGGATACCACATCAAGGCCTGATCCCTGTTTGATAAAAGTGTTTAGAATGCTCCCGTTAGAATTTGCCTTTGCCGAATAGCATATCAACGGAGAAACGTCTTTCATGGCGCTATAAAGGTTCTGGTACTGTGTCGTAAGATGTTTTTTACTGTAGACGTAAAGTGGTGTTCCGTAACGTTCTGCCAGTGTCTTGACAGGCACGTTTTCCGCGCACAACTCCTTTTCTTCGTAGAAAAATTCGTTCATCGCATTACTTCCCCCTTATTGAACCGGTATCATAATCTAATGGTGTTTGTCAAAAGACAACAATAAATGCAAGTGTTTTCCGGGAAATAATTACAAATTCTTATGCTTCTCGGAACAACGGATCCCTGCTATTATTCGGCCATGTTCAAGGATACGGGAAAGAGAATAGAAAATTTATGGCTGTTATATTTCGCGGCAGATCTTTTTGCTCTTGCCGCCTCCTACTACGGCGTGCTGCTTCTGCGCTTCCATAGCATTTGGGGACAACAACTGTTCCATCTAATGAACCAGCTAATTGGCTTGAGCAAAACCGCTGACATGGGAGGAACCCTTGAAACTTTCTACGTGGTAAGTGCACCCAGAATAATCATATTACTCGCCGCTACGTTAACACTGTTATACTCAATGCTTTACATGTATTCAGGTCGCAGATTTATAAACAAACGTCCCGTTGCATGGAATATTCTGCAGGCCAACATTATGGCGTTGGCTCTGTTGTTTGGATATTTTTATTTAACACGAAATGTTTTTCATCCGCGCAGCTTCTTTGTCACAGTAATGTTTTGTAATGTGGTTCTTTGCACGCTTTTCAGAAACATTATGGATTCCATCCTGAAATGGCTGAGAGCGGAATTCGGCATTGACCGTTGTCGCGCCCTGCTTGTCGGTTCATCCAAAGAATCTGAAGCAATCAGTAGCACTATTGAATGGAACCATCCGCATGGCATTCATATCGTTGCGCGGATGATACTGAAACAGGAAACACCGTTTGATGAATCACTGGCTCAAATGAAGGAAATGGCGTTGGAATATGGCGTTGATATGATCATTTTCGCCGACAGACATATGCCCGCAGCACAGATCATGCAGGTACTGCAATTGGCGGATGACCTTCACGTGTCAGTTAAAGTACTGTCCGACACAATGAACGTATTAAGGGATCAACAAAGGAATACTGTAGATGTTATTCACGGTATACCATTCGCGCATTTTGCCGCATCCAAAATAAACGAACGGTTGGAATATGCCAGAACTCTGTTCTCAAAGATTATCGCCATTATTCTGTTTGTTGCGCTACTGCCCATCATGTTGATTATAGCCATTCTTATAAAGATAATAAGCAAAGGCCCCGTGTTCTTCATCCAGGAACGTATAGGTGTTAACAGGAAACCATTCCGAATGTACAAATTCCGCACTATGCATAATAGCGCCGAAGAAATACAGATGGAACTGGAAGAATTCAACGAATCTTCAACCGGCTTATTCAAAATTAAAAAAGACCCTAGAGTAACGTTTATCGGAAGGTTTATCAGAAGGTTCAGCCTTGATGAATTACCCCAACTGTTGAATGTGATAAAAGGTGAAATGTCTATTGTAGGACCAAGACCACTGCCAAAACGTGATTTTGAAAATTATTATGAAGAATGGCACTACAGCCGACATAGCGGCATGCCGGGATTAACATGCCTATGGCAGGTTTCCGGGCGCAGTGATC
>JAQBFJ010000271.1:0-4012 GCA_032123435.1 Verrucomicrobiota bacterium | reverse complement strand
GCAATGACCTCCGTATCTGTATCGCTGAGGAACGTATATCCCTTTTTGACAAGTTTATCTTTAATGGCGGAATAGTTATCGATAATTCCGTTATGAACGACGGCAAACCGTTTATCCTTGCTGAGATGCGGGTGTGCGTTGATTTGTGTAGGTTCGCCATGTGTTGCCCATCGGGTATGTCCTATGCCGATAGAAGGATTTGTCTGAGCTGGATCAATGGTACTTTGTTTCAGGCAGAGCTCCAAGTCTGATATTTTACCGGCTGTTTTAATGGAAGACAAACTGCCCTGCTGGTTTGTGAATGCCAGGCCTGCGGAATCATAGCCGCGGTATTCCAATCTATGCAATGCTGAGACGATTACATTCAGAATGTTTTTCTGTCCGATATATCCGATTATGCCGCACATTTATTAATTCTCAATTTAGTATTTTTCGTTAATGCCCAAACATAACAAATTGGCGCTTGATATCAAAGCAATTCAGCAACGGAAATAATGGAGAAAAAAAGGCGTAAAAAATGCTTGATTTGTCGATATATGTTACGGGATAATGACCAAGTTTTTTTCGAACAGCAGTTCGATAACATGTTCGGGCAATGATTACAGGCATGTAATTAAAGGAAGAGATAGAATGTTAAATTATGTAATGGTTAGAAAACTACTGATTATTATTGTGTTGTTGATCTCTACTGTTGTCATTACGTCTGTTCAGGCTTCTAAAAATAATAACCAAGTTCGTGGTTTTGCGAATCATATGTTTGGGCCTGATCATGAAATCGCTGATGCGGCAGAAGATTTAGAGGATACAGATCAGGACGGATTTTCCGATTATAACGAAAACCTGATTGGCACAGATCCGTTTGACAGCCAATCGCATCCCACGCTTGCCGACAACGCGTACAAGATACTGGCATATTGGCCGTTAAACACGAACGCGATAGAAACGTTAGGCAGTGGACTGGACGGCACGTTGAAAAATGGCGCGCGCTTTTCCGATTCAGCAGTATGGCTGGACGGCAGAAACGATTACGTCAGCTTTGGCAACGACAAAACACTCAGCGTGACAGGCAGTATATCCGTATGCGCATGGATAAAGCCCGAAAAGCGGCGTGTAAAAATGCGGCTCTGGGGTAAGTATCAGATCGAGGACAGTGATCGCGCATATTGCGCGTTTTTATCCGCGGACAGACTTTGGCTGTTTCTTTCAGGAGATGGCAGTCCATGCTTTGGACAGACGATATTTAAATTTACGGTTTCACGGATAGCCGAAAGATATCAGTGGTGTCATGTGGCCATGACATGGAATTCCCAAGAAGGTGCGGATGGGCTTTTAAGCTACGCGGACGGAAAAAGGCAGGCGATGTTAACGTTGACAGATTCCGACATCAGCTCCTTGCGCGATAGTGCGGCAAATCTGACCGTTGGCGCGTATGATATCAAAGAGATAAAACTGGGGCGCAGGAAGATAGAGGTAGTAAACAATTCATTCAGCGGATCAATGTCGCAAATGGTTCTCTGTGACGCGCCGCTTACCGATCTGGAAGTGAAAGAGCTTTATTTACTGGGCAGGGAAGGTGATTTGCTTGCTTATCTGGAGAAAGATTTTGATGGAGATGCAATACCCGACTGGTGGGAGCGGAAGAATTTCGGGGATGTAAGCGAGGCGGCTGAGGGAGACTATGACGGCGATGGCTTGAGCAATCTGGCGGAGTTGGAAAGAAAAACGGATCCGGTGAATCAAGACACTGATGCTGATGGATGGAATGATGGGGAGGAAGTGGAGTATGGCAGTGATCCCTTGAATGGAGAGGAATTTCCCCAGAAGGCCCGCGTCTTTGGCACGGTTTCATGTAATGGCGTTTACACTGGTAATATTCATGTTATAGCGGTGACGGATTCCAATAATTGGGCGAGTGTTCATTGGGATGTAATACGCAGGGCGGGGAGCTATTTGATCGCGGGTCTGCCGGATGGCAATTATTGGTTCAAGTCGTATCTGGACGTAAACTATGATGGCGAACTGGATCAACAGGAGCCATGGGGTGTCTACAGTAACTCAGGAGTCTGCGTTCAGGGAATATTGTCGAACATAAACATAACATTGAACGCGCAGGATATGGATCATGATGGGCTTGCTGACTGGTGGGAGATGCTTCTTGTTGATGCTGATGCAATGGATGATGTGGACAAAATAGAACATCTCCTGCCGCGAATGGACTTCGATGGTGATGGCATCAGCAATGAAGATGAGTACAGATTGGCTTCAAATCCCGCCGACAGAGATTCAACTCCGCCGCTTGTACAATTTGCTGTTCCTTGTCAGACAGTTCGAGAATCAATGGGGGTTGTCAGTGTTCCCGTTCAGATTGAAGTCAAGCCGGTACCTGAAAAGGAAGTTATGGTGCTGGTACAGGCTGACGGCGGATCTGCTGAAGCCGGGGAAGACTATGAGTTTTCGGAACAGACTGTTGTGTTTTCATCCATGCAAACCAATGCTGTTGTTATGGTGATGGTAAAGTCGGACTGGAGTTCCACCCCGGAAGCACAGGAAGACATATGTCTAAAACTAACTGTTGTGAAGGGGCCGGTGCTTACAGGTGGCAACAACGTTCATGTTATTTATATTAATGACTATTGTGATGATACGGATGGCGACGGAATGCCGGATTGGTGGGAAACAAAGTATTTTGGAAGTGCTACGGACGGTGATCCTTTTGCTGATCCTGATGGCGATGGATGGGACAATCTGCGGGAGTACAAACGCGGAGGAGATCCTTGGAAGAAATGGCGGCCTGATAGCAATAACGAGCTGAAACTGAATCTTATTACTCCCCTCAGAGGAAAGAAGGGGCAATAGGATGATGCTCAAGAATTTATTTTCCAGCGAATGTCGGTACTGTTCAGGATATATGCTCGGAATGGTCGCTTTTATTATGCTGAGCTCATCTGTTCTGTCGGCGGATGGCGCGGTGAGCGACGAGTCTTATACCAATTGGCCTCCGAGCCAGGAATGGACTGATTTGACAAACCATTTAACGGCTTGTCATGAAGCAATAATCGAACGTTGTATAGCCGTTGGCAGAGGCACAAATGATATAATTGCTCCGTCGTATATCTTTCCCTTTAAAGATTACGTAAAACTTGCCGAACAAGTAGAAAAAATTTGTGGCAATTTTGTTTGCCAGGCAGAAGCGGATGAATCGGGGTCCTTTGACAGCTATTTCGCGACCATCAACTCGAGTAGTGGTGAATATCCGTCTGAGTTTCCAATGTGGAGTGTGTCTAATATTCTCGATTACTGTGGTGTTACAAATAATGAAGGAGAAATAGGTTGGGCAACAAATAGCCTGTTGCACTCGTGGATGCTGGTGGATCATACGATTCAAAAGCAAGTAACAGATGTTCTGAACGAACTGAAATGGGGAGTAACAGATGCTCTGGCCGGATCTGGTCGTAGAACCGATTGGAGTGGAGCGGGGTGGGAGAGAGCATTGACAAATGTGACGACTAAGGCTACCACCGAGACGGGGCCAGGTGTGTTTGTACGATACTCTCCAAATTTTACACCCTCTTATTATTTTGATGACTACTATGGCCTTGTTATTTCTGGTTTTCCACGCAACAACTGGGGATACGCATTTTCTTCGTTTTCCGCAAGTGGCATCCTGACTATTGAATCCATTGAAGGAAACCATGATCTTATTTGGGTTGCATGGACAGAGACTATGTGGTTGGCGCGAGATGAGGGGATACTGGAGATTGCTGAAGGAGAATCGAAGTCGACGAGTTGGTCGGTGACGTTATCATTTCCTGATTACGGTTGGCCTTTTGAGTACGTGTATCCGTCTGCCGGTGTGAAGTGCGCGTTGCCGGTGTTAAGTCAAACTCGGATAATTAACGACGTTGGGAACATTGATGTAACGAGAACCGGTAGCGGCAGTGCTTCTTATGTAGATGCTTTTTTGAGTGCTAGCAGAACAGCATGCGTTATTACTGGCGATGTTCCTCACCGC
>JAQBFJ010000270.1:0-7202 GCA_032123435.1 Verrucomicrobiota bacterium | reverse complement strand
ACTACTGAGAAAAGTATTCGGAGGTTGATAATGCGCCTTCCTGAAGGATTTTTCACAGTGACCGGAGCGGCCCTTATACTGGGAGGGCTTCTGACAGCGCTGATCAATATCTTCCTGACACCGCATCCCGAACCACCGGCACAACAAGCCCTTCTTCCAGCGCGACCGCCATACCCAGATCTACACTGCTATGCCATCTCACCGTCTTTCCGTCGGAAACACTGTTCAACAACGGAAATTCTCCAAGCGCCATGATGACTGCTTCAAAAATAAAGTCCGTTACACTGTAAACATTACCCGAGTCCTTTAACTCCTGCCTGTACGCAAGAAGATCCGTCATGTCAACGCTTACGGATATATAAAAATGCGGCGTTGTAGTGAAACTTTCCGTTAACCGTTTTGCTATCACCTGCCTCATTTTACTCAAGGTTTTCGGTCGTTCGGCTATTGCGGTCTTTATATCCTGCACCATTATACGACCGGATACACTCCTGGCCTTTGCCGTCAAGATGTCAACACCTTCCAATGCTGCCAATTTTTTGGCTGACGGCGAAATTTTCAGGTCGAAATAACCGTTTTTCTCCAAATAAGCACGAACATCCCGTTCAACAACCCGTCCATTTTCGCCCGTTCCCGTGATCCGTAACGGATCTATTACAGATTTCTTCGCCAAAGCTTTCGCTCTGGGCGAAATAAAGAACCGACCCGGCACCACCGGTTCAGCCTTCTCTATAACAGTACGACCTGGCGCCGGTTCTGCCAAAGCTACGGCCCTGAGTTCGCCTGTTTCTTTCCTGACCGGCTGATCCGGCTTGGCCGCCTCTTTCTTTGCCGCCGGCACGGGCTTTACAACATCAGGCACAGCCTCACCCTTCTCGCCGATAAACGCCACCGTCGCCGACACGGGCACAGTTTCCCCTTCGCCTATAATTCTCTTCAAAAGCACACCGTCAAAAAAACTTTCCACCTCAAGAACGGCTTTGTCCGTTTCTATCTCGAACATAATATCGCCCTTCTTGACGACATCACCTTCTTTCTTGTGCCACTTTACAATCGTCGACTCTTCCGTAGTCTGACCGAATTTAGGCATCACTACTGCTTGCGCCATTTTATCCCCCTTCCGAATATCAAAGCGTCCATCTCAAACATGACAATATTTCTCCTGATAGCGACTATCAAAGCAGAACCTTTTTTACCGCCGTTGCTATCTTGTTAGCGTCCGGCAGAAATGCTGCCTCCAGAATGTGCGACTGAGGCGCGATACCATTTTCCGCCCCAACCCTCATGACGGGCGCGTCAAGATAATCAAAAGCGCGCTCCATAATGGTTGACGCAACTTCTCCGGCATAACTACCTATACTCACACACTGACTCGCCACCACGCATCGTCCTGTCTTCTTGACCGAACGGATTATCGTTTCAATATCCAGCGGCACAAGTGTGCGTAAATCCACCACTTCAACGCTTGCTCCGCTTTCAGCCTGAATCATCTCCGCGGCCTTTAACGCGTCCGCAAGCGCAGGGCCCCACACTATAATGGTGGCATCCGTTCCAGCCCGTTTTATGTCAGCCTCCCCGAAAGGAATCAGATATTCCTCGACAGGCACAGGTCCTTTAACATTGTAAAGCAGCTGTGATTCCACAAACATTATCGGATTATTATCGCGTATAGCCGTTTTCAACATCCCCTTAACGTCATACGGAGTCGCCGGATACGCCACGTAAATACCCGGAATATGCGCGAAGACCGATTCCAGCGTCTGTGAATGCTGACCACCATAACCCTTGCCACCACCAACTGACGCCCGGCATACCATCGGTACCTCAACGTTGGCGCCTGACATATAATGCCATTTCGATGCCTGATTACTTATCTGATCCGAAGCCATCAACGCAAAATCCATATACATCAACTCCACAACCGGCCGCAATCCCACCATTGCCGCACCAACCGCGGTACCGCATATCGCCGCTTCCGATATAGGCGAATTAAATATGCGCTGACGCCCAAACGTTTCCAGCAATCCTTTCGTAACCTTGAATGCCCCACCGTAATCGGCAACATCTTCACCATAAACAATGACCCGATTATCCCTCTTCATTTCTTCCAATAACGCTTCTTTAATAGCGTCTTTATAACTCAACTGACCATCAGCAGTGCGCTTGATTTCCGGTTCATCCTTGATGATCTTTACCTTCCTGCACTCCTCAGGAACAACATCCGCTGACGTATCAGTGTACATATACTTTATCACATCCGCCGGATCAGGATCAGCCGCCGCCACCGCGCGCGCCGCCGCTTCAGCATTCCGTTTCGCCACACGCGCTTTAAGCGTTTTCACCTGTTTTATTGTCATGACTTTGTTCTTTACGAGCATGGCAATATAGGTATCTATCGGATCCACTTTCTTCCATGAGGCCTCTTCATCACGTTCGCGATACTCGTTACGCGGATCACTCAGTGAATGCCCGTAATAACGGTACGTGTCCAGTTCAATCACGTATGGGCCCTTTCCCGCTCGACAACCTTCCGACGCTCGCCGCACCGCGTCGCGAACCGCCAGCACGTTCATGCCGTTGACCACTTCAGCGTGCATGTTGTTTTCAGCAAAACCGGCCGCGCGTTTCGCCAGGAAACTCACTCCCGCCACCTCCGCTTCGGCCCGGCCTGTCATGCCGTAATGATTATTCACAATCAGATAAATTATCGGTAATCCGAATCGCTTATCTTTGGCCAGATCATTCGTAAACTGGTTCATAACAGCCCAGTTTAATGATTCGAGCACCACGCCGTTAGCATAAGCGCCGTCACCGGCAAAACAGCAAACCACTTTTCCACTGCCCTTATAACGTTCAGCCATCGCGGCGCCCGTGGCTATCGGCACACCGCCGCCGACAATCGCGTTAGCGCCAAGATGGCCGGCTGTAAAGTCCGCGATATGCATTCCGCCCCCTCGCCCCTTGCAGTAACCACTCTCCTTGCCAAACAACTCGGCTATTGTCTTAAATATGTGATCATCAAGCGCCGCTTCAACCAGTTCATTATGATCAGTAAGAGTGCAACCGGGCATTCGCGCCTTCAACTGTTCGACGCTCATGCTTCTGATGGCAACACAGCCTTTAGCTATACTGTCGCCATGTCCACGATGCGTTGAGGTGATCATATCATCCCACGCAATTCCCCAGCATGCGCCGACCGATGTGGCCTCCTGTCCTATCGAAACATGCGTGGGTCCGCGATAATCATAGGAAGCGCACGATTCATAAGCGCCCGATCGAAGTTTTACTATCATCTCCTCGAACTCACGAACCGCCAGCATGTCCTCCAGCAGATTGACTGCTTCGCTCTTACCCAATTTGCCGGCCAGTTCCTCTTTAAGCATTTTCTTATACTTATACGCTGGAATCTGTCCGCAATTTATCGTCTGCATTTTGAAACTCGGCTTTATATTACTTAAATAATTCGGCATCCCTTCTATTCCTCCTTTTTAGCTTTTATCTTCTCATTATTCATTCTTACGTGAAAACTTTTATTCCCTTCTTCCTGAATCCAGCGGCTTCCTTTGAAGACACACCATTATCTGTAATCAATATATTAACCTTTTCAAGAGATCCGAATTTAACGAACGAGACCTTGCCCACTTTACTGCTGTCAGCCAGCAATATCACCTGCCGCGCCCGTTCCATGAGAAGATCTTTGGTATACGCCTCACGTGGATCAGTGGTAGTCATACCCTCCTCAACCGACAGCCCTATTGTCCCCATAAACGCACTGTCTACATGAATCCTACTCGTAATATGTTCCGTTAACGCGCCGACAAAAGTCTGACTCAAACTGCGAAGCTCGCCGCCAACCAAAATTATTCTCGGCCCGTTTCCGGATAACACGCAAGCCACTCTGAGTGAATTAGTCACAACAGTAAGTCTGTTCATGCTCACCAGTAATCTTGCCAGAGTCAGAACAGTACTGCCTCCGTCAAGAAATATCGAATCATTGGGTTTTATGAAACTCAACGCCTTTTCAGCAATCGCCTGCTTCTGTTTTGCCGCTATCATCGTCTTGTCGTCAAATACAGGCTCTTCCAACAGACCCTCAATGCGGACCGCTCCACCATGCACCCTTCGCACCTGTCCGCGCGAATCCAGTTCAGCCAGATCACGCCGCACAGTTACAGCCGACACACCAAGCTCTCTGCACAACTCATCCACCCGCGCTACGCCGCGCCGCTTGAGTATCTCTTTTATTCTCTCAAGCCGCTCCGCCGCCAACCCTGTTGTATCAATATCGTTCATATGCGATCTTTTCCGATCAATATCGCTCAATAATAATCATAGGACTGGCGGGAAGCAAGATAAAATATCAAGAATTAACGGACAGGAAAACAGCCGTTATTGACCCGATTATTTCATGTTGTCAAACAATCTTTAATTACTGCACAAAGTCATTGTTTTACAATGTCTTATCACACACGCATGCAGCAATTCTTCATGAAATATGCGGTTAAGGGATAATAACCACTTTTAACGCGCCTGTGGCAGGATCAGCCTGCGTTGCGACCGCTTTTTTGAACTCGTCCAGACTGAACCGATGCGTTACCAGAAACTTGCCATTGACTTTCCCGGAAACCAGCAAATCTTTTGCTACTAAATAGGAATCACGCGAGGAACTGTTCGCACCGTGAATGTTTAATTCCCGATAATGCACAACGTTTAAATCCAGAAGTTCAGTAGGATCAGACTTCGGCATGCCGGCAAATATGGATAAATGCCCCGTCCGCCCAAGCAAACTCAAACCCAATACCACAAGCTTCTTAACGGAAGCAGCCACTATGACCGCGCCCACACCACAACCACCAGTCTGCTCTTTTACCCATGCGAGCGGATCTGTTTTTCCGGTGTTAATAAAATCACTGAAAGGCAAACCTATCCTCTTCAATAAATCAAGCCGATCCTGCGAGACATCCATAACCGTAACCCGCTTCGCGCCGCGCGCACGCGCCACAAGACCATTCATCACACCGATAATGCCGCTCCCCAGAACAATAACATGGTCAATTCCCTCAAACGGAATATAACTCATTCCGTTCACACAACAGCTCAATGGTTCAATCAATGTCCCCTCATCCGCGGGCATGCTGACAGGAACAGGAATAAGACAGCCCTGCGCAACACCGGCGGCAGGCATGATCATATATTCCGCGAATCCGCCGTTAAACTGGTATCCAATCGCTTTGTACCCTTCCTCACATAAATTTTCGCGACTCTTTTTGCACATCGCGCACTTGCCACAACCTATTGTTGTCTGGGCCGCGTATCGCTCACCCATCTTAACGCCCTTCACGTCAGCGCCAATCTCTGCGATTATACCCACCACTTCATGACCCACAATAGATACATCAACATGCTTCTCGCCGCTCAAAACCCTCTGGTCTGTGCCGCAAAGCGCACAAGCTTCCACTTTCAGCAGAACATCCCCCTTGCCTGGTTTCGGAGTAGGAACTTCCATGACCTCAATAATACCAGGGCCCTTCATTACAGCTGCCTTCATGATCAGCTTCTCCTTATATTTACCGTTAAATTCATTCCCTTATCCAACATCAACCCCTTGATTTGCCACCTGAAACATTGACCGTTGTGCCATGCACGTAACCGCCCCGTTCCGAGGCAATAAAGCACACAACAGCCGCCACCTCGCTCAGCTTACCAGGCCTGCCAAGCGGAATCGATACCTTCGCGTAACTCGCGCGCAATTCGTCAACCGTAATGCCTCTGGTATACGCTAACGCACGCTCATATTCGGGTGAACGTAACGCCGTAATTTCAACTATCCCGGGCGCCACACCGGCAACACGTATGTTATGCTTGCCAAGCTCCTTTGCCCATGAACGGGTCATGGAGTATATCGCTCCCTTAGTCGCCGCGTAAACGCTCTGCCCTTCGGAACCTTCCAGTCCCGATTCGGATGACATATTGATTATCACACCACCTTTGCCGCTCTTGATCATCTCGCGGGCCGCCACCTGCGCGCAAAGAAACATTCCCTTCTGATTAATCGCAATCATCTTATCCATTATCTCTTCAGTTAATTCTTCCTTGCCGGCCGGATCAACCAATAAACGCGGAATCAATATCCCGGCATTATTGACAAGAATATCCACACGCCCGAATACCGACAATGCGGCAGTTATCATTCCTTCCACATCTTTCTTCGATGAGACATCCACTTTAACAAAACCAGCCTGCAAATCTTTTTTCTTCAGTTCCGACATAAGCTTATTGCCGTCTTTTTCATTAATGTCGGCAATAACAACCTTGGCACCAACTTCGGCAAAAGCTTCACAGCACGCCTTGCCTATTCCCAACGCGCCTCCGGTTACAATAACGACTTTACCTTCAAGCCCCAGCCAATTCATAATGTACTTAACTCCTTTCAAAACCCGGCCCTAAAGCAGGCACATCTATTTTCCCGTCACGTTTCAACCAGCCGTCCTCATAGCCTGATCATTAAACCATGCGAACGCTTTTTCCACGCCAATATTTTCGAGATCTTTTGCCTGCTCAACCGTTACAGCCGCCATTCCGCCCACTGTTTCGAAAAATCTGTTTTTTTTATCGATATCCGAAAAGTCGGCCTCTGCCGCCTCACCAATATATGAGAACCCGGCAAACCGCGTCAACAGCATATGCCCCACCATGATATTAGCGCCTCGAATAAAAGTCTTTTTGTACGGCGCCAACGCTTCACAGTCAAGATCATCCGTAAACAACTGGCCAAGTTTGTTCATTTCCGTGCCGATATTTACAGGCAGATTCATGCGTTCAGCCGCTTCAATTATGGCCTTAAGATTACCCGTCATTTTCTCGCGTTTTACCGGATCCGCATAGCGCCAGTTCCGGTCGGGAATAATGTTTAACGCGACACATCCTTTGGCCGTCATACACTCCAGCAATGCGCGCGCGTCCTGCTCACCCTTACTCGTTCCATCAAGCCATGTTATCATTGGTATCGCGTCACAGGATAAAACCCATTTCGCAAATTCATCTACCGGCGGGAACGTATCTTTCGACGGCTGTTCGTAACCAACTCCGCCCCTTTTAACAAGCCTGGAACGAATCGCCTCTTCAAGAAGTGGAACATCCGCCAGCAACGCGACTGTTTCTTCTTCATCTTTACCAAGCATGCCGGCCGCAAATTGCGTTAC
>JAQBFJ010000269.1:0-2692 GCA_032123435.1 Verrucomicrobiota bacterium | reverse complement strand
CAAAAATTCTCATTATGGCCATTTAAGGCCGACTTCATGAGAAGAATAGCCGATATTAGGGGGGAGGCAAGGGGCAAAAGCATTTTTTTCGTGGTCGCCTGAGGATGGAACTGGTCATATTACGGATGGAGAGTGCGATTTTGGCCGTGATTTGTGCGTTTCCGGTCAGTCAACGCTGTAAAAACGGTACGATAAAGATATCAGGGCACAGTACACCCGTAGTAATCATTTCACTTCGTAGGGGCCGATCTCAAGTCCGCTCATCATGAAATCCATAAGGTTTTCCCAAGAGGAAAAGCGCATGTAAGTTGTGAGCGCACGTATGTGCTGAAAAAATGTCTTGCGCGTGGGCAATGAGGCGCGGATGAGCCGATAGGCGTCATCACAGAACGTGAGGAAGCTGTGGAAGAGGAAAGCCAGGATGTTGAGGGTCGCCAGCAGCGATGAGAGATGTTTTTTGCCGTGACCGAAGTTGTGCTCCAGATGATAGCCTCTGTTCTTGAGCGTGTTGTTGTTCTCGTTCTCGATTTTCCACCGCGCGCGGCCGGCGGCGACGATGCCTGCTACGTTTTCGTTGGTAATCTTGAAGTCGCTGATAAACGCGTTGTGGTAGAGCTGTTTGCCTTTTGAGGTTATGGTGACCTCGCACCAGTTGACCTTGAGCGATCCTTCCGCCTCGACCAGGGGGACCGTATTGGCATAACGGTATGTGTGACACTCCCATTTATTCTTGTTCTTTACGCGCACCTTCAGCGTATGGATATCCTTCTCTTGGTCCAGCAGGGCTACCCATTGATAGAGGTATTTATGGGAATCGGGTTTGCAGGTGAAGATGAAGTGATAGTTGTTGCGCAAGGTACGACGACAGAAGGGTTGATGGGCATAGAGGTCGTCGCCAAGGATCGTATCGTTGCCAGTGTTGTAGAAGGCCCCGTTTTTGTCCAGCCAGCGCTTCCCTGCCTTGATCTCACAGTCCTGCTTTGTGTCGCCGTCTTGCGGAACGATGAACTCGGGACGCAGTGGGATGGCATACGGTTTGCCGGGGCCGACAATGACCGGGGTGATGGCGCTGTGGTAGTGCGTGATTTCTCCGTTCTTGTGTTCAATTTTCAAGCAGTTTTCACACGTCACGTTCTCGGACTGTGACGAGAAGTACCAGGTGCCGTCGAGGGCAATCAGGCGGGTCTTGTGTACACTGCGGAAGGTGTCCAGAATGCCCTGCTCCTCGAAGGCTTCGTAGACGCGGTCATAGATCGGATAGATCGCCTGTGGTTCGACCGGATCAAGCATATCGCGAATGTGGTTGTCAGTGGGTGTCTTTTCGATCTGGAAAAGCGTTTGCGCGTTACTCTGTCCCTTGTTCTTTTCCATGGTCTTCTGATGTGCCAAAAACGACGGCGATTGAGTGAAAAACACGGAGAAGGCACTCAGTCCGATCGCTTCCATGCTGTACGTGGTGTTGCTTCCTTTGCGTTTATCAGAAAGCCCTGCCAAGGTGTGCCGAAGTTCACTGACAAGGTCATCGAATCTTTTGAGGCTCACGCTAAAAGCCTCCCGCGAAAATCGGTCGTCAGAGGACAGAGGAAAACGTCTTTAACCGGTACGCTCATGGTCGCATGCACATCATTGCGGCTACGCCCGGCGGTGGCGCCGACATGTGTCCAGCCCGCAGCGCGGTAGCATGTTCCACGAAAGCGATCTCGTTCTACAAAGGTCTCCAGCAAGTGAATCGGGTGACCGTACTTCTCCATCCAGTGCCCCGGTAGCTGCCGGCATACCTGGGCCAACAGGTGACTTGCCAGATGCGGCACACGTACCCATGGCAAAATCAGAAACCGTGTGTTGTTGCTCAGAAAAGGGAGATTGCGCTCCCGAGTCCCTCTGTCCCACCCGATAAACGCATCACGGCTCTTCGTTTTCCATGCCGCAGCCCCGAACAGCATACAGGCCAGCAGTCGTCCCGCTTGATCTCTGATCATGTATTTGACGTTCTCCCCCACGCAGTTGCGATGCCCAAGGTAATGATAACGATGGAGCAGGGATTTGAACAAGGGCGCGTCTTTGTCAGTAGCCCCCAGAGGATCAATATTTAACGGTCGCAACGCACTCAGCTTGCCTTCAATCGGGCTGCTGTCGTGGAGTATCTCCGGAATGGAGCGGTTACGGTTCGCGTTCTGGCTCGGTCGCTGGCGGGGCGGCAGGCAAACCTCACCCAGACGTTCCAGCTTCAGCAGAAGCGTGCGGCAAGCCATGTCCTTCTGCCGCCCTTTCTCGTTGCGCCAGTCCCAGCGTTCGCACAGTTCACGCGAAAGCCGAGTGCGATTCCATGACGGGTTCTCCGCCAGCAGCCCCCGGATCTGTGCCACCGCTGTCGGGGAGATGCACCGTCCCTGAATGATTCTTTCCGTCTCCATTGAGGACAGGAATACGACAAACAGGGATATGAGTCCAGAAAAAACATCAAAAAAGTTTCGTGCACCCGCGACTCAACCTCAAATGCCGCGCCCCGCGCCCCTCAACAGAGACCGGTGGCGGTCAAAATGAGAATTGCTGGACAACATTTCCACTACATATTATTCTTTCCGATCAAGATTGACCAACGCTGTCATCATGTAGTATTATATTACACATATATATATAGCAATATTTATTTGACCGTTCTCAGGCACGATTTTATGACAGTTGTGTCCTG
>JAQBFJ010000268.1:0-3906 GCA_032123435.1 Verrucomicrobiota bacterium | reverse complement strand
AACGTGATCTGGGCGTATGGGTGGCCATGGGACAGCAAGTATTGGTCACAGATGGATATTATGTATGCGCCGAATGAAGCAGTGGAATATGATCCACTGCGCATGGACTATCCTGCCGAGCCGATGCCTCCGATTGTCGGCCCGGTAAAACGCGGGGTGAATGAGCCTTCAGTTGGTTATGTAATATCCGGCATTAACGGAAACTGCTGGGGAGGTTTTGGTCTTGGCGTGGAAGGACGAAGCATGTGCCAGGTTGTACTTTCGAGCGGCCGACAACTGGTAATAGACGGCCGCGCAATGGGAATGGAAAGAAAAGAGTTTCCTTTTTCCGAAGCGCTTAAAGCTGCCGCCAACAGGCATTCCGGCCGCTATGGAGTAACCATCAAAATGGGCGAAAGCAAGCTGGAAGCTATCGTGCGGGCAGGCGAAGAAGACGCCATGGAAGAGATCAAAGGCGCGGTGCCCATTACCAAATCTCAACGTGAGCAATTGATGAGCAAGCACATGTCGCTTATCGGAAAAGACGGTTATCCCAGAATCACGCCTTACATTGACGATGCCCGTAAAATGCCACCTGATCTTACGGTACCAGCTCCGGCCAACCGCTGGCGTTTCGGCGGAATGGACGAACTTTACGGACTGTACAAAGCCGAATACCATCTGAAAGCCCAAACTCCGTCATCCTTAAGGGATTTAAAAGATCTGATGCTGACGGCTGTCGATCAGGAGCCCCGCATTCAGAAACTGGCGATAAACATTTACAGATGGAAAATAGCCGGTATAGCCAGAGAATTGCAGAGCCTGACCGCCAACAGCGCGCAACTCGCCCTGAAGGACATTAACTTTGAAATGGTGGAAGATATTGACATAACCAGGACAAGTCGGATTTCCACGCAAACGCCAGTGGAACAACCGCGAGGTTTTTTCGAGCGAATTGGGCGCAAAATAAAAGAACACCTGATCGCGCATTGATTTTTCGCGGTTTATGGGTTAGAATAATTTAAATCATGAAGATATGACTAAAAGTCGTTATGTAATTTGGGGGTATAACTTATGACGGAAAACAATGATCATAACGAGGAACCTGAAGATATTGAGCTCGTAAAAGACGAACAAGGCCAGGACATCTATAAACAGCACATGGTGCTTGCCCGCGATATGCTTCCGCCGCAGCTTCCGATCATCCCGGTAAGCAATCATCCTTTCTTCCCCAAGATGACCGTTCCCATGATTTTTGAGAATGACGCTCTCAAGCAAATGATACTGGACACCTACAAATCGAACGCCAAATTTGTCGGGATTGTTCTTCGGCAGGACAATGAAGAAAACGATCATCATGAAAACACGTTGGAACTGTATGGTATAGGTGTGGTTGCCGAGATACTGCAAGTTATGCGTTTAAACGACACCGGCCCACTGCAGGTACTGCTTGGGGTATTGGAACGGTTCACGATTCGCAAGATTATTCAGAAAGAGCCCCATATAATAGCGCATGTTGAATATATACTGGAAGGCAAGTATATCATTACCCAGGAAATCAAAGCCTATTCCATTGCCATGGTTAAAAGCATCAAGGAGCTCATACAACTCAATCCGCTTCATAAAGAGGAGTTAAGTCTCTTCCTTTCTCACTCGAGCCTGTCTGAGCCCGGACGATTGGCTGATTTTTCCGCAGCCCTTACCACGGCAAACGGCACAGAACTTCAGGAAGTGCTGGCAACGACGAACATTTCGGCACGTCTCATGAAGGTTCTTTCTCTTCTGCACAAAGAGATTGAGATATCAAAACTGCAGGCGCGTATAACAAAGCGTATTGAGAAAACAATGTCGAAACAACAGAGAGAATTTTTCCTGCGCGAACAGCTCAAAGCAATAAAGAAGGAACTCGGCATTTCCAAGGAAGGCAAGGAATCCGAAGTAGATCGCTTTGAAGAACGGCTCAGTAAATTAAATCTTACGGAAGAGGCTCAGGAATGTATCAAAGAAGAAATGGATAAATTCAGACTGCTTGAACCTTCTTCGCCTGAGTTCAATGTCAGCCGCACTTATCTTGACTGGCTTACTGTTCTGCCCTGGGGTGTTTTCACAAAGGACAGTTACGACATAAAGAAGGCGGCCAAAATTCTTAATGCGGATCACTATGGACTTGAGGATGTCAAGGATCGTATTCTGGAATTCCTGTCCGTAGGAGTCTTGAAAGGGAACATTTCCGGTTCAATCCTCTGTTTTGTCGGCCCGCCGGGCGTTGGTAAAACCTCCATTGGTCAATCAATAGCAAGGAGTATCGGGCGACATTTTTACAGATTTTCTGTCGGTGGCATTCAGGATGAAGCTGAGATCAAGGGGCATCGCCGCACCTATATCGGGGCTTTGCCCGGAAAGTTTCTTCAGGCGATAAAAACGTGTAAGAGCGCCAATCCGGTGATCATGTTGGACGAGATAGACAAGATAGGCGCCAGTTACAGGGGGGATCCGGCATCAGCTCTGCTTGAAGTGCTGGACCCGGAACAAAATCGTGATTTTCTTGATCATTATCTGGATGTGCGGTTTGATCTATCAAATGTTTTTTTCGTTTGCACGGCGAACCAGACAGACACTATTCCCAGGGCTTTACTGGACAGAATGGAAGTAATTAACCTGGCCGGTTATATCCTGGAAGAAAAAATACAGATTGCAAACAAGTTCCTGCTTCCCAAGCAACGGCCGCGCATGGTTCTAATAGAAAACAGATTACCGTAAGTATAAGTGCGTTACGTGAGATCATCAATGGTTACGCCCGGGAACCTGGTGTTCGAGGTCTGGAAAACGCGATTAAGAAAATCCTTCGCAAGTCGGTCAAGAAGATAGTGGAAGGTCGGAAGGGCAAGTTCTCAATAAAGGCCAAAGATATTCCCATACTATTGGGCAAACGCACGTTCACTGAAGACATAATGCTCAAGAAACCGAAAGTTGGTGTTGTCACAGGGCTTGCGTGGACCAACATGGGTGGTGACACTATTTTCATAGAAGCAACAAAAGTAGAGACTGGCAAAAGCGAGTTCAAGCAGACGGGGCAACTGGGCAACGTCATGGTGGAATCATCCGAAATCGCATATACTTATATTCGCGCTCTTCTGGACAAAGATCAGAAAATCCGGGATTTATTCAAAAATAGTTTTATTCACCTGCATGTTCCAGCAGGTGCTACACCGAAGGATGGGCCTTCCGCCGGAATTACAATGGCATCCGCTTTGTATTCGCTGGTCATGAACAGGCCGATAAACAAAAATTTTGCAATGACGGGCGAATTAACCCTCACTGGTCAGGTAATGCCTATTGGCGGCGTCAAAGAAAAGACAATTGCGGCCAAGCGCGCAAAGCTTAATAACCTGGTTTTTCCGCTGGCAAATAAGAACGATTTCGATGAATTGCCGGCTCATATCAAAAAGGGTTTAAAGCCGTATTACGCAAACAACTACAAAGATGTCATAAAAATCTGTTTCCAATGAAAGAACATGTTCTTCACCTGCCTGCCCGCAGAACAAAGCTACACAAAGTAGGTCATGTAAGATTTTTGTCCTCATGGTAAAAACCTTCCTTCCGATGAGCATTGGACATTGCCCTTGCCTTTCCTGACATCAAAAGTTACATTCTTTCCACGCAATAAAGATATTTATCAGGAGTTTCTGATGCCGGGCAAATCAAAACCTAGACTGACTCGAAAGCAGGCGCTTGCCGCCAAACCCCTGAAATCACCCGTTGTTTCAGCAGAACCAATTGAAAAAGGGGGCAAACGGCTGACCATACAGCTTCATCGCAAGGGTTGGGAGAAATGGGTGGCAGGGGCAGGACATGTTGAACGTAAATTTGAACTGGATTCATTCGGAATTGAAGTATATGATGCTTGTGACGGTAAAACATCGGTAG
>JAQBFJ010000267.1:0-9992 GCA_032123435.1 Verrucomicrobiota bacterium | reverse complement strand
TTGCCGGTGTAAACGGGTCCGGCAAACACAATAACTGGTCTATCGTAGGTCCGGATGGCAAGAACTGGCTTACTCCGGGAGATAATCCGCACGAGAACGCGAAGTTTCTAACGGTTATTTGCGCCTTAATCAAAGCCGTGGATATACACGCTGACCTGTTGCGTGCCGTTGTCGCATCGGCGGGAAATGACCACAGGCTGGGAGCCAATGAAGCGCCGCCGGCCATTATATCGATATTTCTTGGTGAACAGTTATCGGATGTTATTGAACAGTTAGAAAAAGGTCGAACAAGAAGCTCCAAGAATGGCGGAACTATAAAGATAGGAGTCTCGTCCTTGCCTTCTCTGCCAAGGGATGCCACTGACCGTAACAGGACTTCGCCATTCGCGTTTACGGGAAACAAGTTTGAATTTCGAGCGGTAGGTTCGAATCAAAGTTGCGCCGGGGCGAATATTGTTCTTAATACCATTGTGGCAGAAACGCTTGATGAAATTTGTACCACGCTCGAAAGTGCCAACACGGAGGGTGAGGACTTTAATGAGGCATTGCAGAAGATCCTGCAGAACATAATTACGAAACACAAGCGTGTACTATTTGACGGTGACAACTATACGGATGAATGGCAGAAAGAGGCCGCTAAACGCGGGCTTCCCAATATGAGAACAACGCCAGAGGCATTGAAAGCTATTGTTTCGCGCAAGTCCATAAATCTTTTTGAGAAATACGGTGTCTTGTCGGAGCGGGAGGCAAGATCGCGGTATGAAGTGTACCTGAAGAATTATGATGAAACGGTGACCATAGAAGCCCGTTGCGCCGTGAATATTGCCGTTACGCAAATCGTGCCGGCGGCTGTAGAATATCAGAAGAAATTGTTGAGGTCTTTGGAAGCGAGTGAGGCGGTGGGCGTGAAGAATTCGGCAATAAAAAAACTTCTTGCGAAGGTGTGTCGTAAGACGGATGAGCTTTTGATAATTGCTGAAGAATTGTCTGCGGTTGAGGAATCGAAGAGTAAGAATGAAATTTTATCCACAATGCTGGAACTCAGGCAGGTTGTGGATGATCTGGAAGGAGTTATTCCTTCTGGCTTATGGCCGTTGCCGACTTACGCTGAGATGATGTTCGTCTATTGATCATGATGGGAGTCGAATATGCCACTTGATTTGCAGATGAAAAATGATGACGAGGATGGCCAGTGTGTCTCTCGAGTATTCGTGCATAATCAGGCGAGTTTATATGAACCGTCGTTTGAACACGACGCATGCGGTGTTGGCTTTATAGCCAATATCAAAGGTGAAAAGTCTCATGATACCGTCAGCGATGGAATAAGAATTCTTGATAATTTGTCACACAGGGGTGCATCCGGCGGGGACGGCTTGACAGGGGACGGAGCCGGTATACTTGTTCATATTCCGCATGTATTTTTTGCGGAGGTTTTCAGGCTAAAAGGTGTAGAACTTCCGCCTGCCGGTGCATATGGTGTTGCCTCGATATTTATGCCTTCGTGTAAAAAGTTTCGCAGGCAATGTCAGGATGTTGTAGAAAAAGTTGTTGCTGAGAAGGGCATGGGTTTCCTGGGCTGGCGGGAGGTCCCTGTTAACCCTGATATGCTTGGTGAAACGGCAAGATCCGTTATGCCTTTCATTTGTCAGGGCTTTGTGACGTCAAAGCTTGCAAGGGCTGATTTTGAGCGTCGTCTTTATCTGGCAAGACGGGTAATCGAGAAGCGTATAGGAACAGATATAAGTGATGATTTCTACATTGCCAGCATGTCGTGCAGTGTTATTGTCTATAAAGGAATGCTGAAAGGCGGCCAGCTCAGTAATTTCTATCCTGATTTATGTAATGAGAATTTTATCAGCGCAATAGCAGTTGTACACGAGCGTTACAGTACAAACACTTTTCCATCGTGGAAGCTTGCTCAGCCATTTCGTTACCTGGCTCATAATGGCGAAATTAACACATTGCGCGGCAATAAGAGGCAAATGAGTTCCAGAGAGAGGATGTTGGCCAGTGATCTGTTTGGGACGGAAATGAGCGAACTGCTTCCGGTAATTGATGATTGCGGCAGTGATTCGGCCTGTTTGGATAATATCCTTGAATTGCTTGTGTCATGCGGGCGCGATATAGCGCATTCGGTTATGATGTTAATGCCGCAGGCATGGGGACCAAAGTATCCGATAGGGCCCGATCAACGTGGTTTTTTTGAATATAATGCCGGTTTGATGGAGCCATGGGACGGGCCGGCGGCTTTGGTATTTACTGACGGTTGTACTGTTGGGGCGTGTCTTGACAGGAACGGTTTGCGCCCGGCACGGTATACTGTTACCGCTGATGGCAGGATAATTCTCGCGTCAGAAGCCGGTGTTCTGAATATTGATTCTTCAAATGTTATTGAAAAAGGATCTTTGCGCCCCGGCCAGATGATCATTGTTGACACATTAAAAGGCCGAGTGGTTAAGGATGGTGAGATCAAAGCTGTTTACACAAGAAAACAGCCATACAGACGGTGGGTGGAAGAAAACAGAATTTCTCTGCATGGCTTATTTAATGATGTTGCTCCTGTTCAGCCGGAAACAGGAAAGCTTTTGTATCGTCAGCGTCTTTTCGGATACACGAGGGAAGATATTGGGGCTATACTGTCACCAATGGCATCATCAGGACACGAGCCTGTTGGATCCATGGGCTTTGATGCGCCCTTGGCGATTCTCAGCGAGAAACCACAACTGCTTTACGATTATTTCAGACAATTGTTCGCGCAGGTTACGAATCCGCCTATAGACCCTATTAGAGAAGAACTTGTGATGTCTCTAATGACTTTCATGGGAAATCAGGCGAATATACTTTCAGACGAACCCGATAACGCCAAGCTTATTAAACTCATACATCCTATTCTTTCAAACGAGGATATGGAACGTCTTAAAAGTATAAATACCAGAGGTTTCTCATCTGTCTTGATGTCAATAGGTTTTCCTGTTTCAGGTGGATCAAAGCAATTGGGGCTTACGCTTGAAGAGCTTTGTTCAAAAGCGTTGGATGCGGCTGTCTACAATAGAAAGCTGATCGTATTAAGTGATAAGAATCTCAGCGAACACGAGGCGGCGATCCCTGCACTGCTGGCTGTTTCTGCGGTCAACCAGAGGCTTGCAGAAGCTGGTCGTCGCACCGGTACCAGCATTATTCTAGAAACAGGGGAAGCGCGTGAAACACATCATTATGCGGCGCTTCTTGGTTATGGTGCTACCGCTGTAAACCCGTATCTTGCGTTTGATACTATCGCGGATCTTGCCGTCCGAAAGGCATTGGAGTCAGACATTGATGTTACAACAGCCTTGGAAAACTATATCAAGGCGTTATGCGGGGGGTTGTTGAAGATAATGTCGAAAATGGGCATTTCCACATTAAGAAGTTACCGCAGTGCGCAGGTTTTTGAGGCGATCGGCTTGGGACGGGAAATGATTGGAAAATATTTCAGGGGCACTCCCTCCAGAATAGGAGGAATAGGATTGGCTGAAATAGCCGAAGAAGCCATTGCAAGATATAACGATGCGGGAGAACAAATGCGCAAGGGCAACGTTGTCCTTAAAAGTGGCGGGCATTACAGGTTCAGGAAAGATGGAGAGAGGCATCTTTGGACGCCGGAATCCATAACGACACTTCAGCAGGCGACGCGTAGAAACGATATGGGATTGTACAGAAAATATGCCCGGATGATTAATGATCAGGCTGAACGGCAATACACACTGCGTGGTCTTTTTAAATTTAAAGACACAAAGCCTGTACCCATTGATGAGGTTGAACCGGCGGAAAATATAATAAGGCGTTTCGTTACGTCCGCCATGTCGTTCGGATCTATCAGCAAGGAAGCTCACGAGACGCTCGCGGAGGCAATGAACAATATTGGCGGAATGAGCAACAGCGGTGAAGGAGGAGAAGATCCGGAAAGATACAAACCTTTGTCGGATGGCCGGAATCTGTGCAGTGCCATTAAGCAGGTTGCCAGCGGACGTTTTGGAGTTACGATTGATTATTTGGTGAGTGCCCGGGAGTTGCAGATCAAGATGGCTCAAGGAGCTAAACCTGGAGAAGGTGGACAACTGCCTGGTCACAAAGTGAACAAAGATATAGCACTGGTCAGGTATTCCACACCTGGCGTTACTTTGATTTCACCGCCTCCACATCATGACATCTATTCAATAGAGGACATTAAGCAATTGATTTTTGACTTAAAAAACGCAAACCCAACGGCCCGGGTTTCGGTCAAACTTGTTTCGGAGGCCGGCGTTGGCACAGTGGCGGCTGGTGTGGCTAAAGGTAATGCGGATTTGGTGCTTATAAGCGGTGGCGACGGCGGGACAGGGGCATCGCCTCTGTCTTCCATCAGGCATGCAGGAGTGCCATGGGAACTTGGTCTTGCCGAAACACAGCAGACGTTGACATGTAACAATCTCAGGAGTCGCATCATACTGCAGGTAGACGGACAGATTAAAACGGGTAGAGATGTCGTGATAGCATGTTTGCTGGGCGCGGATGAGTTCGGGTTTGCAACGGCTCCGTTGGTTGTATGTGGATGCGTAATGATGCGAAATTGTCATAAAAACACCTGTTCCGTTGGCATTGCCACACAGGATCCTGAACTTAGAAAAAGATTTACCGGCAAGCCTGAGTATGTGATCAATTTTTTCAGTATGCTGGCGCAGGAGGTAAGAGAATTATTGGCTCAATTGGGGTTCCGCAAAATGGAAGATATGATCGGGAGATCGGATTTGCTTGATTTTAATAACGCCATTGGTTTTTGGAAAATACGTGAACTTGATTTTTCTGGCATATTTGCGTGCACACGCGGGCAGAATCTGCCGACTGAATCAATTGTGGCGCAGAATGGTAATAGAAAAAAAGTGTTGGACAATTCCATGATAACAATGGCCCGGGAGGCACTTAAAAATGGAAAACGAGTTGAAATGGATTTGTCCATTCGGAACATTGATCGTGCGACAGGAACTATGCTGTCCGGAGAAATTGCAAGGCGTTATGGCGGGAAAGGCCTGCCCGATAATACAATCGTGTGCCGTTTTAGAGGCGCGGCCGGTCAAAGTTTTGGCGCGTTCGCGGCAAAAGGATTGACGATGGAACTCGAAGGTGAAGCAAACGATTATCTGGGTAAAGGACTTTCCGGCGGAAAGTTGATAGTTAAGCCGGATAGAAACGCCAAATACGATCCATCAGAGAATATCATATGCGGTAATGTTCTGCTTTATGGAGCGACATCAGGCGAAGCGTATATACACGGGAGGGTTGGTGAAAGATTTGCTGTTCGCAACAGTGGATGTATGGCTGTGGTTGAAGGTGTTGGTGATCATGGTTGTGAGTACATGACTGGCGGAAGAGTTGTAATTATTGGAGAGACAGGGGTTAATTTCGCTGCGGGTATGAGTGGCGGAATTGCCTATGTTCTTGATGAGAAGAGATATTTTGAGAATAACTGCAATCTTGACATGGTTGATCTTGAACTTGTTGATGATACGCAGGATGAGGAAGAACTCCTTGGCATGCTGAACAAGCACGCTTTCCATACTGGCAGTAAGAAGGCAAAGGCAATTATTGAGAATTGGGAGGAGAGCAAGCGCATGTTTGTAAAAGTGTTTCCAATAGAGTACAGGCGTGTGCTTGGAAAGATGATCAGGGCCGATGCTGATGTCGAACGGCAGGAGGTGATAAATGGGTAAACAAAGAGGGTTTCTGGAGTTCGACCGTATGGAACCAGGGTGCAGGGATGTGAGTGTGCGTCTTAAGGATTTTGATTCTGTCGAGCTTTGCATGTTTGATTCCGATATTAACATGCAGGCTGCCAGATGCATGGATTGTGGTATGCCGTTTTGTCATGGATGCGGTTGTCCCCTTTTTAATGTGATTCCAGAACTGAATGATCTTGTTTATAATCATCGTTGGCAGGAAGCAGCTGATTTACTGCTTTCAACAAATAACTTTCCGGAATTTACAGCAAGAGTGTGCCCGGCCCTCTGTGAAAAAGCATGTGTTCTTGCTCTGAATGATGAGCCAGTGACTATAAGGCAGATAGAACTGGCAATTATTGAGAAAGCCTTTGAAACAGGTCATTTAAGGGCCCGGCCGCCGACTGTTCGGCAGGTAGAGAGAGTTGCTGTTGTTGGTTCTGGACCTGCAGGGCTTGTTGTTGCCGATGATCTCAATAAGAGCGGGTATAATGTAGTTGTATATGACCGTGAAAAGCATGCGGGCGGCATACTGCGATATGGAATACCGGATTTCAAGCTGGAAAAAAGCGTGCTGAATCGTCGTATACAGCTTATGCGCGATGAAGGTATTGATTTTGAATGTGGCGTTTCGGTTGGTGAGGATGTTTCCTTCAAATATTTAAGAGACCGTTTTGACGCCGTATGTCTTGCTGGCGGCTCCAGAGAACCAAGGGATCTAAATGTGCCGGGCCGTGGACTGCAGGGTATACATTTTGCCATGGAATATTTGACACAACAGAACAAACGATTAATGCAGGAATATATTGAACCGACCATGAATATTACAGCAAAAGAAAAAGATGTTGTAATAATAGGAGGCGGCGATACCGGGTCTGACTGTCTCGGTACGGCTTTAAGACAAGGTGCGAAAACAGTTCGCCAGTTGGAGATCTTGCCAAGACCGCCTGATGTAAGACCTGAAACTACGCCGTGGCCTGCATGGCCTAACGTATATAGAGAAACCAGCAGTAACAAGGAAGGTGGTGAATGTAAATGGTGTGTCAGTACGATCGGTTTTACGGGAAATTCCGGATGTGTTGACAAAGTGCACTGCGTTGAAGTGAATTGGGTAACGGATGAAAGCGGCAAGACATTGCCTGAGAAAAGAAATGGGACGGAATCTGAAATTGAAGCACAGCTTGTGCTGTTGGCGCTGGGTTTTACCGGGTCAGGTTCCGACAGGCTGATGAACGAAATCGGGCTGACCCGTAATCAGGCCGGCAATATAAATCTTAACAATATGCATATGACCAGCGTGAATGGCGTTTTCTTAGCAGGTGATATGTGTACAGGGCAGTCATTAGTCGTTAAAGCTCTTGCTGACGGAAAGAAATGTGCTGATGGAATTATTCGGTATTTGCAGGCGAGGGGAAGTTTAAGATGTAATTTCAGCAAGGGGTAGGCCGCCGCATAAATGGAAAAGAAAAACAATTATGAAAGACATGAAAGCTTGTGTTGATTTTGATCATCCAAAGGAATCCTGCGGGTTGTTTGGGGTTTATGGCTTTGACGGCTGTTCTGCTCTTATTCACAGCGGCCTTTTCTCGCTGCAGCATCGCGGTCAGGAAGCCGCGGGCATAGTTGTATCGGACGGTACTGAAGTGAAATCGTTGAAGGGTCAGGGACTGGTAGGGGAAGTCTTCAGTGGTGAATCATTGAAAAAACTGTCTGGTCATCTTGGGATAGGACATGTTCGTTATTCAACCACTGGATCAACGCGAATTCAGAATGTTCAGCCTCTTGTTGTCGAATGTGTGGACGGAATATGGGCCGTGGCTCACAATGGGAACTTGACTAACGCGCTTAGTTTGAGGCGCATGTATCAGGAGGCAGGCGCCATATTCCAGACCAGCACGGACAGTGAAGTGCTGGTGCATTTGCTCGCCGATCCTATGTTCAGATCGCGACCACGTCGCGTAGCTCGGGCGTTGAGTGAGTTAAAGGGAGCTTTTGCGTTTCTGATGATGACAAAGAATTGCGTAATGGCCGCAAGGGATAAATTGGGTTTTAAACCTTTATCAATAGGCAAAATTGGAGACGCATGGTTGTTTTCCAGCGAGACTTGCGGGCTGCGCCAGGCAGGAGCGGAATACGTAAGGGATGTTGAACCAGGAGAACTTGTTGTGATTGATGAGGCAGGTATCAGAAGTTCGAAGTTTGCCGAAAACAAAGGGGAACATCTGGCGCAATGTGTTTTTGAGATGGTTTATTTCGCGCGGCCTGACAGCGTTGTTTTTGGGCATAATGTGCATAATGTCAGGTTGAAGTACGGCATGAGATTGGCCGAAGAACACCATGTTGATGCCGATATGGTAATAGCGGTTCCTGACAGTGGAAACTCGGCGGCTCTTGGTTATGCGCGACAGAGCGGGATTCCGCTTGATTTTGGGTTTATAAGAAATCATTACGTGGGCAGGACGTTTATAATGCCGGAAGAAAAGGAACGGGCATCAAGTGTTGATATGAAACTGGCTGTATTGCCTGAAGTTGTAAAGAATAAAAGGGTGATAATGGTTGATGATTCGATAATACGGGGCAACACGGCCCGGAAAAGAATACAGGCTTTGCGCGAGGCAGGGGCTAAAGAAGTGCATGTCCGGGTTTCGTGTCCTCCCACATGTTATCCGTGTTTTTTCGGGATTGATTTTCCTACCAAGGAAGAATTAATTGCGGGCGCAAATGACATTAAAGGTATTTGTGAATTTATGGGGTGCGATAGTCTGGGTTATCTGAGCCTTGAAGGCTTGCTTGCGCCGTTCAAGAAGCCGGATGATTTCTGTACTGCTTGTTTCACGGGCAGGTATCCTTTGAATGTTGGTTCCGTTGGCGGCAAGCTTGATTTAGAACCAAAAAGAATGGAATTGGATCTAAAATTCTAATCTATTAAATGAAAGCAAGAATGGAAGATGCTGATTATACGTGAAAAACAAAAATTTATTCTGTGCTTGACCACGGAAGTTCACGTTGTTATCATTACTGCCCCAAGGGTCGCATCAACCCTTTGAAGGAAATAAATCATGACAAAACATATCTTTGTGACCGGCGGGGTGGTCTCATCCCTGGGTAAAGGGTTGACCGCCGCATCCTTAGCGCTTCTGCTTAAACGGCGTGGTTACCGTGTTCAATTGCAGAAAATGGATCCCTATTTAAATGTTGATCCAGGCACTATGTCGCCTTATCAGCATGGAGAAGTCTATGTTACGGCGGATGGGACTGAAACTGATCTTGATCTTGGTCATTATGAACGGTTCACCGGTGTAAACTGTACGCGCGAGAGTAATTATACAACGGGAAGAATATACAGTTCAGTTATATCGAGAGAGCGTGAAGGCGGATATCTTGGAAAAACAGTGCAGGTGATTCCGCATGTGACGGATGAGATAAAGAAAGCCATACGATCTCTTGCAAGGGATGATGTGGATATTGTTATCACCGAGATTGGCGGAACCGTAGGAGATATAGAATCACTTCCTTTTCTTGAGGCTATAAGACAATTCAGACAGGATGTAGGGCGCGGTAATTCGCTGTTCATGCATATAACGCTGGTGCCTTTCTTAAAGGCGGCAGGCGAACTCAAAACGAAACCATCCCAGCAGTCTGTTGGTATTCTCAGAAGCATAGGCATTTTTCCTGATATACTTGTGTGCCGGTGTGAAAAACATATGAAAAAAGAACATAAGGACAAACTGGCTCTGTTCTGCAATGTGGATAATAATCTTGTCATAGAAGAGAAGGATGTTGACACATCGATTTACGAGGTGCCGTTGGAGCTGGCTAAACAGGATCTTGATGTATATGTGCTGGAACTGCTTGGATTGCATGTTAATCAAATGGACATAGCAGACTGGAGAGAAATGCTGTCAAAATTGATCCACCCCGGGAAAGGAGAAGTAGAGATAGCAGTGGTCGGCAAGTACATAAGTCTCCGGGATTCGTACAAGAGTATTTATGAAGCGCTGACCCATGGCAGTGTTGCCAATAATGTGAGGGTGAATATACGGGCTGTCGAATCGGAAAAGATTGAACAAGATGGCGCAGAACAATTGCTTGCAGGAGTTTGCGGTGTGCTCGTGCCGGGTGGGTTTGGGAACAGGGGTGTAGAAGGAAAGATTCAGGCCGTTCGTTACGCGCGAGAGAATAAAATACCCTTTCTCGGGATCTGCCTGGGAATGCAATGCGCTGTTATAGAATTTGCCAGAAATGTTTGCGGAATGAAGGACG
>JAQBFJ010000266.1:0-15988 GCA_032123435.1 Verrucomicrobiota bacterium | reverse complement strand
GAGATGAAGAAGATAGCAACAATCATAGTCGCAGGCCTTCTGGCTTCGCTCGCCTCGGCTGAAGAGATATTCTAGAGGAGACGGGGTCAGCCCTTAAGAATTAAGAATTGGGAATTGAGACGAAAACGAGTCAGTCCTATTATTTAGGTATTGACGGTTCGTGTCGGGGAGATGTTGACGGGGAAGTTAAAATGGATAGAATCGTCCATGTGATATATGCTCCAATAATGTAAACTGAAAACTAATACTTGTTGGATTTCTGAGAGCGAAAGAAGGTATGTCTTTATGAAGCCTATCTATCAAGAACTGGCCAAGCGTTTGCAGCAACTTGCTGGAAGCTCCGATAAATTTTCCGAAGCCTTGGAAGAATTACGCCTTCACAGTGAGATCATTGGCAATATGGCTGAAGGAATATATCTGATTTCAGTAGATGATGGTACAATCCTATATACGAATCCTCGATTTGAGCATATGTTTGCATATGGTCCGGGGGAAATGATCGGGAAACACGTCTCAATCGTAAATGCTCCTACACAGAAAGACCCCAAAGTAACAGCCATGGAAATCATGGCTGTCTTGGATAAAAGCGGCCATTGGCACGGTGAAGTACATAACATCAAGAAAGATGGAACCCCGTTCTGGTGCTATGCGAATGTTTCCGTGTTTGACCACCATCGCTATGGAAAAGTCCTCATCGCGGTACATGCAGACATTACAGATCGCAAAGTTGCAGAAGAAGAACGAGAGAGACTTCTCAAGGAACTTAAAGATGCTCTTGCTAACATCAGAACGTTAAAGGGTCTCATCCCTATTTGCGCGTCCTGCAAGAAAATACGAGATGACAAAGGTTACTGGCATCAGGTTGAGGTGTATGTGCGAGACCATACAAATGCGGACTTCTCTCATGGCTATTGTCCTAATTGCTACAAGAAAATGATGGGAGAAATCCAACCATCGGTTGGTGGCGACGAGGAACCGAAGCGCTGAGACAGTTGCGTCGTAGGGACTGAGGGGACCCCTAAGTCGGACTCAGTTTCCAATATCCAAGGGGGGAAGAGAGAGAATTATTTTTTTCCTGTGCCGTACTTTGTGCGTTTTTCCCTGACGCCCGGCACCACCTTGTCCGGAGACATCATAACGGCTTTTCCATTATGCCATATCGCCAGCGGCTTATTTGTCTTCTTGTGTTCAGCCACAATCTCCGCCACTGCAGCTTTGAGAGCCTTCTCGCCCACCAGAGCTATGGCTGGAATGCCTGAGTTTCTTTTATTCTTTGCGGTCATGTTGTCCCTCATGTTTAATATTCAGCATAGCCTGAAACATGTCTTGTCTCACTACCTTTGTTTTTGATCCAGCGATCGTTGCAACCAGTCTTGGTTCTGCTGTTGAGTTGTCATAAACCACTATCAAGTCACAAAGCTCACAATATTGGCTGAATAAATTTTGAATACCCCGCTTGAATCTACGGCTTATGGTTTTTGCTGGAATATTATGCCCTCCTTTTCGCACCCGATCAGCAACGCGCTTGAGCGCCAGATCAATCGACGGCAACCATAAGAAGAACAAATTAACCCGATAACCAGCGGACCGTAATTTGGATAACAGTTTGATATAACTTTTTCCTGACAATGTTGTTTCAAACGCAAAGTCTATTCTGCGATGGATAAGTTCGTGAATACGGCCAAGAAATATACGTCCTGCTTCAATGGCTACAGAGTCCGTATCCAGCGGCGAAAGTCCGGCGGCTATGAGGTCGGCATTCACAAAATTGATTTTGGCGATACGGGGCAAAAACTTCATCGCGAAAGTTGTTTTGCCAGCCCCGTTTGACCCGGCGATAATGTAAACTATAGGATGTTTTCTGCCGTTCTTCATGTGCCTTGTTTTCTTCTTCTGTAAACGTTAAACAGAAGCATAAGCTCATCAATTTCATGTTGTCAAGGCATGGTTTTCAAACAGGTCAAAGGGACAGCGAGACTGAAGGCCCAACCCCCAAAATAGCAACATAAGGATTTATTTCGATCTCTCATCGCAATTGACGTTAAATAAGCGGGTTGAGGAGGAGGTCCTTAAATACGTAATTCTTAAGGGCAGACCCGAACTCTGGTAAGTTGATAGGGCTATGAATCGTCTGGCCACGTTGAGGGAAGGTAACAAATCAAAGGAACATAGTAATGCGTATTTTAAGGGCAGACCCAATGCGTTGCTATTTCGGGGGCCCTGAATGGCACTAACTTAAGCATGTTTTCCTTTGTTTAACCAGTTGCGATTTCTGTGGCTGGGCACGACCATTTCGTGTTGTGGTTTGGTGAGTAAATGATAGCCTTTCGGTCGTCTTTTCACGGCCCTTGGTTCGCTTCTGCCGGGGCGCTGAAACAAAGGGCATTGAGTGATGCTTTCAAACAACATTGATATCAAACGAAAGCGTTCCTTGCGGCCGAGTCTGGTTTGATTTAAGTTGGGCTCCCAGCTTCGTAAAGTCTGCAATGACGTTTTGAAACTGACATGCCGGACAGGCATATCAGCTTCTTCGGCGGCCTCATACATAATGCGCCTCACGCAGTTGTAGGCAATGAAGTGCATCATGATTTCTTTACGGATCATCTCCGGACTTTTGCAACGTAGGATATCCATACCCATCGTTGTTTTGATGTCACGAAAAAACAGCTCAACATCCCAGCGGCGGAAGTAAAGATCTCGCAGATCTTCAGCAGGATACTTTACAGGATACTGCAAGGTGCTGATCAGGTAAATGGACTCAGAGCGAAAGCCAGGTTGATCAATCGTGATCTTCGTTTGGCGCAACAGTAAACTGGCTGGTAGCTTGCTTTGTTCTTCAGCGTTCACGCCGTGGAGTTTTGCAGGTCTGCGCCACCGGATCAATACGTCATCCGTCCCCAGGACTTTTTCTGAATCGGCATCTTTAATGGGAGTTCTGCGGCATAGACTTATAACGCTGTCTATGCCTCGCTCCAAGCGCTCGGCTATATCCCTATAGCCACAAAATGCCTTGTCTCCCAGGAGAATATCGCCTTTGTTAAATGCATCTATCTGCTGACGAAGTCGAACGATTTCGCTCACATATTTATCGCTGATTTTGTGACTAAGCAATGCTCCTGTATGAAGCGAAAAGCATGCTGTTATTCTCGCTGAAGGAAAACCGCACCCCGGCTTTTGGTGGCGTTGCTGAGGCCACTGCGCTTGATTAGATTCTGTATCAGGCATTGATACGCCCGTGCTGTCTGTAACAACAACTCGATGTCCATGCCAGTTGTCGGTAGAGCCAAGCTCTTCCATTGAAGTAATTACAGGGGCATATATCTCAAGCACATCATCTTCGGTTAATTTCCCTCTGGCTTTACAGTAGGCGGCTGTTGCGGATGAAGGCATATCAAGGCGGCACCTAAGAGCTGCATAGGCTTTGAGTTTTTGAACAACTCCCTGACAACTACCATCATCGCTGAGTACTTGTGAGAGAAAAGCCCAGAAAGTATTGCTTTTACTGAATAATCGACGGCGACTGTGAGCACCTGATGATGCCGGTGCTAAAAGCTTCTCCGGTATAAACCCGTCGAAGGCTTCGCCTAGCTGGGCAAAGTTTTTCTGTCTCAGATGCCGTAATTCATCTGCGAGTTTTTGTTGCGTTGAACGTGGCTTTCGGCGTAATGTTTTTAGATGAAACCCTGGTAGTAATTGTGTTGTATTTTGCATGTGCCATTATGGCATTAATACCCATTATTATCAGGGTTTTTCTTCATGCAAAACATGCTTAAGTTAGCGCCATTCGGGACTGACCATGACATCACCGGGTAACAGACAGGGCTGTCACCCTTTGCAGTGTCCTGATGGGTTCGTCCCTCAGTCCTGAAGATTTATATTGATTTGACGCCTTTCTTTCACCAAACCTGGCTCGTCTTGAATGGATGGTGCATTCAAAATTTAGTTTGTGTGAATAAATACTGTTGTGTCACAAAAGAAATTGATCTTTTCGAATGTATCTTGTATGATATCGGCAACGTGAGTGAGGTGATAACATGACAACTGCAATAAAACTTCATCCTGAATTTGTTACAGATTCGGCTGGGAACCAGACAGCTGTAATTCTCCCTATTGAAGAGTATAACGGACTTCTTGAGGATCTTGACGATTTGGCAGTTGTCGCTGAACGTGTTGATGAGCCCACCATCCCTCATGATCAAGTCGTAAAGGAACTGAAGTCCGATGGGTATCTATCAGATTGATTGGAAATCATCGGCCTTCGTCCCTAAATCCAAATTGATCAGCTGGCTATTTTTGAGATGTGACCCTTATGACGATTATGAAAAAACTCTTTCTAGTTATCATTTTGTGCGGTGCGGTGTCTGTCCGAGCTGATTCACAGAAGTCGATAGTTTTAACTTCAATGAACTACATGACGACCGTCCGGCAGGCCCTCACAAACGCCCAATCGTCGATTGATATTCAAATGTACTTTATCATCGCGAACCCTATGAAAGCTGATGATCCCATAACAACGCTTGTCAGCGACCTGGTCCAGGCAAGGCGGAGAGGGGTGAAGGTCAGGGTAGTTCTTGAAGACTCGAAGCTGGAGGTCAATAATCATGCATGTAAGACACTTCTGCGGAATGGCGTTGATGTGCGTTTCGATACAGGCGCATCACTGATGCACAGCAAGGTCGTTGTTGTTGATAGCAATATCTGTATTGTCGGCAGTGCTAACTGGTCACGGGCAGCTGTTGAAAAGAATCATGAAGTAGGCGTTCTTATTTATTCCGGCGAATTAGCCGCTGAATTGGTCCGAACATTCGACATGATAAAGCTCAGGGATTATATTCCTGTCCTGCCGCTTGAAATGCGAGGCATCCCAATACCACACAATCTACTGCGGGCGGGTGGGGTGCTTCCACTAATGATCACCGACAGAGCTGAGCATTCTTTCAATCTGTATCTATACCTGTTGCGCGTGTCACACGATACCGGCACCAATGTCGTTGCATTTGACACTTCCGCCCTCGAAGAAACTATTGATTGCGGGAACGTGCGCCGACCCAGATTGAGGTTGGTTGAGAAGTACAAAGCCATTACCTACGACCAAAACAGTAAACAGGTATCACTGCTGAACGCAAGAGACAAAGGCGGCACATTCATTCTGCCTTACAAATATTGGGATGACGGCTTGTGGAAGAAATTGACGTTACGGGGCAAGTATATGTATCTCGTCAGTCTTTCCGAATCAGCACGAAGCAGTAGAGCGCCATACTGGTTCCGAAGTCAGAAGGACATGGCGGTGCTGTATGGAATAAGTGAGTACACGATATCGTTGGGACTGCAGGAGCTTGAAAGGCATGAAATAATCGAGATAGAAAGAGGCGTTATTTCAAGTACGGGCGAACACGCTGACAGAAATGCCAGTATATACTGCCTGAACCCTTTCATGTCGGATGCCGAGCGAAACAGCCGGTTGGATGCCCTTGCGGTTCGACACGGGGAAGAAGTTGTAAAACAAGCAGTCAAACTATCTAAACAACTGGATGACCCCAATGATCTAGACGATATCCAGACCTTCATTGAACTCATCGGCAAGTACGGATACGACGCAGTGCGAAAGGCCAACAACTTCACGCGCAAAATGAAAAAGGGCAGTTCCCGTCGCACTATCCAGACAACCCTGCAAATCCTCACCAGCCCTGGCACATTGAATGGGGAATGAGGCGTTAGAATGCTATGGATGTAAATTGGGATACGATTATTGTTGGCGCAGGTCCAGCCGGTTTGGCTGCGGCTGGCGCCTGTCACGGGAAGATTCTGGTTTTGGACAGGATGGATCAACCTGGCAGGAAACTGCTGGTCACCGGCGGCGGCCGGTGCAACGTCACGCATGAGACTGACGCGGATGGGGTCATGCAGGCTTTTGGGCGCCATGGTCGTTTCATGCGCCAGGCGTTGTCAGGCTGGAGTCCTGCGGATATTCGCGCGTTTCTGCTGGCACGTGGTGTTCCGACCTGCGTCGAGCCGGATGGATGCGTCTTTCCCGTATCCCAGCGGGCGCGCGATGTTCTGGCCGCACTGGAAGGCGAGGCCCGCAGTAACGGTGCCGTGTTTCAGTTCGGTTGTCGCGTTGAAGGTTTACTGCTTGAATCCGGACATATTGCGGGCGTAGTGACTGCGCATGGCGAATTCAGGGCGCGACGCGTAATACTGGCAACAGGCGGCAGGAGCTATCCGGAATCAGGGTCGGACGGTTCCGGTTTTGAGTTGGCCGCGAATGCAGGCCTGACCGTAACGCCGCAAGTGCCGGCGCTCGCTGGATTAGTTCTGGCCGAATCATGGGTGCCCACATTAGCTGGGGCGGCTCTGGAAAACGCCTGCGTACGACTGGCGAAGAAGGGCGGAGATCGGGATATCTGCTGTGGCCCGGTTTTGTTTACGCATCGTGGTCTCAGCGGGCCATCTGCACTGGCTGTTTCCGGTGAAATTGCGTGGCGGCTGAAACAGGGCGAGTCGTCGGTAGCCTTAAGTATGTCGGTTGACGCCGAACGAACCGAAGCTGATTGGTTGGCAGATTTTGACGAGTGGCGACGGGCAGCCGGGGCAAAGAAGGTTGTCAGCAAGTTGGCAGCATTGTTCACGAAACGAATGGCGCAGACATTTTGTGCGGTAACTGAAATAGGCGAAACGACATGCGCGCGTCTGCGTAAGGATGAGGCACTGCGTCTGGCGCGTTTTTTGTCCGCCATGCCGATGACAGTTGTCGGTACGGAAGGGTGGGACAGTGCGATGGTCACCCGCGGCGGGGTAGCGCTGGAGGAACTGGATCCCGCGACGCTTGCCTGTCGGCGCGTACCGGGCTTATTCTGCATTGGAGAAATGGACGATCTAGACGGCATTTGCGGCGGTTACAATCTGACCTGGGCCCTGGCTTCCGGCCGACTAGCGGGCCTGAAGGCTGATAAGGCGATATAAGTATTTGATATAATCTTGAGCTTTTAATCTTTAATGATCGTCAGTATACTGCCTTCTATATGGAAAGTAATGTTCAACACAAATCTTCAAGATGCCTGCGGTATGTCAAGGTTCTGATTGTTACAGTTTGGCTTTGCATAACGGCATGGCTGATTCGCTACGAGGCTTTCCCTGAGTACTTTACAAATTCGATCAGTGGTTACCGCAGTCTGCTTGGTAATGATGTAATGATAATGGATTCCTGGATGAAGATCATGTTTAATGATCTTCCCATTGGTTACAGCTATACCAGCATGGAAATGGATGAAACCGACCCGATGCATAGATACTTGATTAACAATCAGGTTAACATGGCGCTTAATATGATGGGTGATGAGCAGAATGTGCATGTTACAACATCGGCAAGACTTGATTTGATGTATGAACTGCAGGATTTTATGTTCAACTTATCCTCTCGCGGCTATACAATGCGTCTGCAGGCCGAACGATCAGAAGGTGATAAATTCGACGTGGTAATTGCAACAGCAAACACCACGCAGAAAACAACTATTAATATTCCTGCTGATGTTGTCCTTTATTCTCCAATGACGGAAATGGCGATGAAGAAGTTGAAGCCTGGTCAGAAGATGACGATTAAAACACTGGACCCGACAACGTTATCAACAACTGTTGTTGTAATAGAGGCTTTGCGGAAAGAAACGTTGGTTGTAGCAGACAGAGAACATTCTGTCACCGTGCTGTCCAGCGAATATGCCGGAATGCGCATTATGTCATGGATTGACGATAATGGTGTTGTCTTACGTCAGGAGACTCCTTTTGGCTGGACCATGGAAAAATGTACACCTGAAGAGGCTATTGCGTCTGCCAGGTTTGGCGGAGATTCGGAAGATATTCTTGCCGAAATGGCAGTCAAATGCGAGGGAAGAATAAGAAGCCCGCGCGGTGCCGATAAATTGAAACTCAGACTGCATGGCGTTCCTTTCGTCAAATCAGAATTGCAGTCTCATCGCCAAATGGTGAATTCCATCGCCGGAAAGGAGGAGGTTGTCGAGTTGACTGTTATGGCTGATAGAATGCCGTTAACACCCGTTAATGCCGATGATGGAGCCGCCGTGGATATGTCGGCATTCCTTGCACCTTCAACCGCCGTTCAGTCGGACCACCCTGAAATCGTGGCACGCGCAAGGCAAATTATCGCCGACCGAAATGATCCCATCAGCAAGGCGACAGCAATACTGGATTGGGTCTATAATAACGTTAAACCCCAAATGACGATCAGTCTGCCTTCAGCGTTGGATGTTTTGCATACTATGCAGGGCGATTGTAATGAGTGCACATATCTATTTGTCGCGCTTGCCCGCGCGGCCGGATTGCCCGCTGATATTAATGTCGGACTGGCATATCATAATAATGCATTTTATTACCACGCGTGGCCATCCGTTTACGTGGGACGCTGGTGGGAAGTAGACCCGACGCCGACATGGGGACAGGCTGGGGTTGATGCAACTCATATATCGCTTGTGCAGGGCGAAATGACAAATCAAGTGAAACTATTGAAAATAATAGGCCAGCTACGGATTGAGATCCTTGATGAAGAGTAAGAAATGATAAAGCAAATTAAGATTGACGGGAGACAGGAATGATAGAAATACAGAATCTTTCAAAGAACTATGGTTCCGTGCAGGCGGTAAAAGATATTTCTCTTCATGTGCCGCGCGGCGAGTTGTTTTGTTTTCTTGGTCCTAATGGCGCCGGAAAGACGACTACGATAAAAATAATGACAGGCTTGCTTCGGCCAAGTGCCGGTTCTGTAAGAATTGCCGGAATAGATATTCGCACTGATCCCGTGGAGGTGAAAAAGAAAATAGGATACATCCCGGATATGCCTTACCTTTACGACAGGCTGACAACAACAGAATTCTTTCAGTTTACCGGTGATTTATACAACATGAACAGGGACAAAGTTCTTGAGGAATGTGAAAGACTGTTCAAGCTGTTCGGGCTTGCTGATTACAGGAACACCTTGATCAAGGACTTGTCTCATGGGTTCCGGCAAAGACTCATTTATTGTGCCACGCTTCTTCATTGCCCGCAGGTGATCTTCATTGATGAACCTTTGATAGGATTGGATCCATATACAATACGGCTCATTAAGGATCTCCTCGTTCAATCCGCCCGGGACGGAATGACGATCTTCCTGACAACCCATATTCTTGCGCTTGCTCAGGATATTGCTGATCGCATTGGCATTATTCTCAATGGGAAACTGGTAGCTCTGGGCCTTTTGCCGGAACTCCTGGAAAAACACCATGAGAAAGACCTGGAGTCATTGTTCCTGCGGTTAACCAGCCGTGAAGTGAATGGCGCGAATTGAGGACAAAGTAAGGGAAATAGCATATGTCTATTGCTTCCGGATTGTTAATGAAGACAAAATGCAGCCTGTTTAACACCGGGCGAATTCTGAAGGAACAATCTTCCTTTAAAATATGGTTTGTGTTCATATTCGTTACGTGTTTCGAGGCAGGCATGTTTTTTCTTTTCCTTGACGCGTTCAAACTTATGGCCCACCTGGGCGGAGTCGGGACAATGATCATCGGCCGTTTGTTTTCGCTCGCTTTTTTCGGGTTGGGCTCCATGTTGGTGGTATCAAGCATAGTAACCACATATACCACGGTTTATACGTCAGACGAGATCCCTTTCCTGCTCGTCAGGCCGTTCAAAATATCCGACATCGTGGCATACAAGTTCCTGGAATCGACGGGGTTGTCGTCATGGGCTTTCTGCTTCATAGTGGTTCCCTTCGTGGGCGCTTACGCTTTTCATGAAAACATGTCTCCGCTTGTCGGTTTATGGACGTTGATATTTTCGGTGCCTTTTTTATTTGTATGCGGGGCAATAGGAACATTTATCGTCATGATTACAGTGCGCTGGTTTCCAATAGGGCGCAAAGCGCGGAAAGTGTTGTTATTATGCCTTGCCGCGGGGGCCTGTGTCGCGATGGGACTGTTGTCCCGCGAAGTCAGGGAATACTCCACCGAAGTACAGTTCAGTATTTCACGTTTCGTGCCCGGTCTCGTTCTGGCATCAAACCCATTACTGCCAAGTTGGTGGATTTCCGAAGGGATAGTGTCGTTGTCTCGAGGCGAATGGGGCAGGGGTGCCATGCTTCTGGGCATGCTTCTCTCCAGCGCGATGGTTTCCTTTATGTGCATTGACTGGGTGGGTCGATGCACCTTTTATGAAGCGTGGCAAAGAGTTCAAGGCAGTAAAAGCACGAGAAGAAGTTCGGCTGTATTATTTTCGGGACTTGATCGATGTCTTGGCTTTCTTTCTCATGATGTAAGAGCGCTTTTAATGAAGGATGTCCGTATTTTCTTCCGGGATCCTTCTCAATGGTCACAGGCCTTGATCTTCTTTGGGCTTTTGGGGCTTTATTTTGCCCATCTGCGCTCATTTGGATATAACAGCATGATGTCGGGGCATTGGTTGACTATCATTGCCTTTGTAAATGCCTTCAGCGTTTCCGCCGTAATGTGTTCAATTGGATCAAGATTCATTTATCCGCAACTGAGTCTTGAAGGACATGGTTTCTGGGTTTTGGGGTTATCACCAATCAGTACCACCAAAATAGTGCTGACGAAGTTTTTGATTGCGGCTTTCAGTATGCTGGGCGTGAGCATCTTGCTGATTTCCATTTCGTGCGCCATGCTGGATGTATCGTATTCCATCAAATTGACCAGTGTTTTTATTGTGGCAGCTGTATCTCTTGCCATAAGCGGCCTTGCCACGGGGCTGGGGGCTGTGTTCATTGATCTGCGACAGCGAAATCCATCAGCGATTGTATCGGGATTTGGCGGTACTCTTAATCTGGTATTAAGCCTCGGGTTCATGCTCGCGGCTATATTCCCTTTTGCTTTTGTTTTTCACTTGCACAGAATATTGAAGCTGGGTGACCTTCATCTTGTCAGGCATTTGTGGTGGTGCTCCATGTGGCTTTTCTGTGTGACTGTCGCGGGGACTGTCCTGCCGCTGGCATATGGAATAAGGTCATTGAAGGTGAGAGATTTCTGATTGCCCCCGCAGTCAAATAAATGATTTACCTCTGGGCATAGGGTCGATCATGAAGAAAGATGCTATTGACTGGGCTACATCATAGAAACCTTGCCTTATGCCCAGCGTTTTGCCCTGGATATCTTTTCTATACACCAGAAGCGGCACGTATTCACGTGTATGATCAGTACCTTTAAATAACGGATCATTGCCATGATCAGCTGTAATTATGAGTATGTCTTCAGGCTTTATGTGATTAATGAGCTCCGCCAAAAAAATGTCTGAAGCTTCCAGCGCCTGAGCGTATCCGCGAGGGTCGCGTCGGTGTCCATACAGCATGTCAAAATCAATAAGGTTAGCGAAAATCAGCGCGTTTGTCTGCTGTTCAGCCATTTCAATAACAGCATGCTGGGCGTCGGAATTGTTTTCCACGTGAATTGATTTTGTTATTCCATGCCCCATAAATATGTCGTCCAGTTTACCAACGGTTATGACATTGATATTATTCTGGCTGAGTCTGTCCAGAATTGTCGGTTCAGGCAGGGGATAGGAGTAGTCTCGTCGGCTCTCAGTTCGTTTGAAGTTTCCCGGTTCACCAATATACGGCCTGGCTATGACACGGCCAATCATGAAGTGGTTGCATAATTGGCGCGCGGTTTTACAGGCGGAATACAGTTCATCCAGGGGAATGATTGTTTCATGAGCAGCTATTTGAAACACTGAATCGGCGCTTGTATAAACTATCCAGCATCCATCGCGCATCTGCCGTGGTCCAAGTTCCTCGATTATCTGTGTTCCGCTTGCCGCTTTGTTTCCTATGACTTTTCGACCTGTATGAGTTTCAAACTCTGAGATCAATTCCGGTGGGAAAGATGGTTCGTTTGCAGGGAAGACTCGGAATCCTTTTTTTAATATCAAACCAGCCATTTCCCAATGTCCGGTTGTAGTGTCTTTGCCTTGGGATACTTCACGCATGGCGCCGAAATCTGCCAATGGCTGATCTACGGCTGGAACTCCCTGGATAGGGATGCTTTCAGGTATGACAGAAGGTATGTTGCCAAGCCCCATATTTTTCAGGGTAGGAACATTCAGTCCGTTTACGGCTTGTGCTGTATGTGCGAGGGTATTAGCTCCGCAATCTGCGTAATCTGATGAGTCTGGTGCTGCACCTATACCAACGGAATCCAGAACTATCAAAAACGCGCGTTGCTTCATTCCTGATCCGGAGGAGTTGGCATGCTGGGTTGTTCATCTGCCATTTCAGGTAAATCTGAATCTGACAACTCTAAGTCAGATGTAGATTCCCGAATCCGTTTACGGGTAATATCTTCAAAGTTGGCATCAGTTAACAAATAATCTGACCAATCATCCAAAAGGATTTCTGCGCGATAACGATCCAGGGATGATATCAATTGAGGTCTGATAATCTGTGCGTTTGTTGAATCGCCTGGCGCTCTTTTGGCTATATAGCCTAATATGAGACCATCTTCGATTTCGAGAAGATCTGTTACGTCGCCCTGTTCCAGAGATATAATGCCAGGTATTATTATGTCTGAATTATCGAGTTCGTCGCTTAAAGTGCCATATACTGTGAATACTCCTGTTGTCATTACATCAAGGTCGAAATCTGCTACTGCCTCCGCAAATGTTGAACCTGACTTCAAAGATTCGCTGGCATGATCTTTTATTTGCTTACCTCGTTCAGTTAGCGTCTTTAATTCTGCATCCCGTCTCGCCATATTCATAGCTGTTTCGATTACTTCGTCGAAATCGGGTATGCGCGATTCCTGTTTATCGTTGGCAGCAAGCACATATACAGCGTCATTGCCTGTGACAGCGTCGCTGAAATATTTTTCTGAATTGCCCCCCTCCAGTTTAAATGCGGCAATATTAAACGTAATGTCAACATTAAGTTTTGCCACTTGTCCGGTAGCAGAAAACAGTTCCGTGGTGTAGCATGTCATGCCCTTGTTTTTGAGCACTGTTTCCCAGTTCTCGGAAATTCCATACCGATCGGGAGCAAGAGTAATCACCAGGTCTGTGGCCGCGTTTTTTGCTTTCCATGTTGCTTCCTGACGTTTCAAAACGAGATTTATTTCGTCGCGTACTTCGTCAATGGGTATGTAGCTGGTTGTTTCTGATTCATCATTTGTGTTTATTATCGCGTACAGATCTTTGTTATCCTCGTAATATTTAGTGATGTCCGAGTCTTCTATATTTATATCCGTCATATAGTTGGTTACGGGGAATTCGACATACTTGACATTTGCTTTCTCGGGTACCATGAAAGTCTCTTTGTTTTCATTGAATAAAAGTTCAGCGTCTGCCTGGGAAACATCCACATTGTTGGAAATGTCGGAAATTCTTATTGTTACATATTCTACGGAGAACATATCGGTAAGGTTCGCGAGTTTACGGGTTAATTCGAGAGGAGATGTCCACAATGCTGATTCCAGTGATCTTGCGAGTTTCTGGAGTGTAATTTCTTCACGGAGAAACGTTTCATAGAGTTCTACACTGCCAAATTGGTTTCTAATAATGGATTTGTATCTTTCTTTATCGAAAACGCCGTTTGCGATGAAGTTATTGTTTTGACGTATAATGGCGCCCACTTCTTCATCCAAAGCGCTGATCCCCATTCGCTTTGCGAATTTCAGTTGAGCGATTCGTTTCCATGTGATATCGCGAAGGAGTTCGTTTACTTCCGGAGTAAGCCCGGCTCTTTCCCGCATGCCAAGAGTAAAAAATCTGGCCTTATAGAATTCCTGCATGGAGACATCTTCGCCATACAATTTGCCTTCTATATTGGGGTTTTTTTCGCGTGCACCAGATTTACTGCTACTGGGCTGAAAGTACCAGACGAACGAAATGCTTATTATGAGCGCCAGAAAAGCCCACACTATCCTGTTTCGTATCATCTTGTTGAATTTGGTAATGAGCATATGTATTCCCTTGTAAAACGCATGCCCCCGGCAATATGTCGCCGGGGGAGTATGCGAAGCTATTTTAAAATCTGCTGGTCAAAATCTTCTTAACGTTTGCCTACCGGTGTTGGTGTTGGTGCCGCCAAATCAATTGTATCTATTCCGGCATTGATTTCATATGTAATTAACCAGCCTGTTGTCGTAGTAGTAGTGGTGGTAGTTGTAGTAGTAGTTACTGCTGACCATGGTTTCTGTGATTTATGCATTGTTGCCGCTATATCGGCGAATTCCCGGGCTGTTTGGGCGACTATTTGTACGAGTTCCGCACCGAGAACAGCTTCAGGGTTTTCAGCCGCCAGTTCGCCTAATTCCTTCTGGTCCTCTGGCAATACGTTAATAGCAGACATAACAATACTTTTATTGTCTTGTGCGGCTATGGCGATTGCGGCTACGGCAACCGAAGAGTGGCTTGGTCCAACACCCAGAATGATAGCTTCCGCGACAGCTTCTCCGAAATCAGGGCTGGCTCCGATTGCAGCTGCTGACAACATTGCTATTCTCTGCATCAGTTCTTCTGTTGTGCCGCCACGTTCTACGGCGTAAATCATCATAGCCTGGACAATGTCAGCCGCCTGCGCAGGCGTTTCCGCTATCAGTAATTCCGCCATGGCTTCACGTATAGGATTTTCTGTGTTTATTTCTTCAGCAGGATATGCTTGTACCGTAATCAACATTGTAATCATTGTAACGGCGAGCAGTAGAAAAGTTTTATTCATTATATTGTCTCCTTCCAGCTTATTGCTGGTCATAAACTCAGCTGTTTGTAGCCTGATCTTCATGCAGAAATGTCAGGCATTGAATCAAATTCTGTCCAGCCATGCTGGCAGAGCTATATTATCAGGCAAATCCACGTTTTTTTCAACTGGGAACGGTTTACTAACGGGTTGGTGTTCCGGAGTTAATATGTCCCAATCCCGGATTTTCTCGCTATATGTGATTGCTTCATCAAGATTGCCTTCGGGTGAGATCATTAGCAGTCTTACGATCAGTGTGTTGGCGGCTTCTGATTTCTTTCGCCATACTTTGACTACCGATCCCGGTTTCGTTTTCCGTGTTTCTTCTTCACCATTGGCATTCTTGATCGTAATGCTAAAGTCACCTTTTACGTTCTTCAATCTAACAAAACGCTTGTCGTATGAACCCGTTGCGGACAGAACGTCGCCTCTTGACATTGTAATATAGAATCCGGAGCCAAATGCGCGAAGCTGTCCGTCCTTGCAAGTTACTAATACGACCTTTAATTCTTCTTCTTCGCTTGCTTCTATGAGGAATCTCGGTTTATTGCCGATTGCTTCGCATATTACTGTTACACCTTCTACATAGAGGCTGTTGCCGCTTGTTGAGAAGTTGTCTTCCAGTTCCACATCCAATTTGCCGGCATCAAGTTGAATGATTCTTCTATTGCGAACCTTTTTGTCTTTTTCTACGGTTAGCAAAGCGTTGTCGAGTACCCGGCATTGGTTGTTATTTGACAGAACAATAAGAAGTGAAGAGTTGGTGTCTGTCGCAATTTTCGATCCGAATGGATACGCTTGAGCTTCAATAACATCCAGAAGCCGCGAGCTGTCGGGGGTTTTGATGGAGCATCTCCCTCTAACGCTTGTGATGCTGAACAGTGGGTCAAATCGTGCAGCCAAAACTATATTTGCGATGAACAGAAGACAAAGCGAAAGGATTAAGATTGATATTGTAAATGAAGTTCTTTTCACATTCAAAAACCTCCCTGTTGGCCCGTTTTCACCAACCAAAGTATTATTGGCTGACTGATAACTTAAGATAACAATGCCTTCATGGTCAAGAGATAAAACCTTGATTATGTTAATTCTTAATTGGGGCATTAGCGTGCATTATTCATGAAGTTTCGTGACGAGAGTGTGTAGGTTGCGACAGATCAAGGGCTTGGAGAAGGAATCCGGACGAGGGCGTGTCGAGACACGTTGAAGTCGGGTTCAGAGGCAAGTCCTTGAGGTGGTGTAAGATACACCCTCGCA
>JAQBFJ010000265.1:0-11522 GCA_032123435.1 Verrucomicrobiota bacterium | reverse complement strand
CCGGGTCCCTTCTCCAAGCCCCTGATCTGTCGCAACCTACACACTCTCGTCACGAAACTTCATGAATAATGCACGCTAGACCTGCATCTTGATTAGAACCCGGTGATTTCCGGTTTCGCGGTCAATCCTTATTTAGTGTCTTGAGTGGTTGTCCCCTCTATCTTGTTATTTATATAGAGCAGGCAGATTTATCACAGTCCGATGCATGGCCATCCGATATTTCCGCGGAGTTTTGCCGCAGTGACGGTGGAAAACAAGATAGAAACGGCATGCTGTGTTGAAACCGCTCTGGCGTGCAATCTCGGATATCTTCAGGTCCGTTGCGACAAGGAGCCGCTGTGCCATCGAAATGCGGATTCTTGTCAGGTAATCGTTGATGCTCATGCCGCTGATGCGCTTGAACAGGCGCATTCCATAGCTTTCGCTGAGTCCGGCGGTTTCGGTTATTTCCCTGACTTTTATCGGTGAAGAATATCCTTTTACGATCGCGACGACCATTCGTTCAAAAGCTCCTTCTGCATGGTTTTCTTTTTGGAGTTTGGCAGGTGCTGTGTGTTTTAATGATTTTGCCGCCATTAGCATGCGTCGCCGTGCATCAAGCAGTACGATTTCCCTTGCTTCATCGGTGTTCTCATCCATTAGTTTCTGCCAGTGTCGCAGCAATGCGGCATCGCTGCATGCCGCATGATGTGCGGTATCCTTGATGATCTCTCCGTGGAGGAGCGGATCGATCAGGGCGGAAGGCAGGTTCCACTGCAGTACAACCGGGAGAGGGATGTGGAGACAGCGGATAAGAAGAGACCCTGAAGATTTAAGTATTCCATGCGGCAGAGTTCCCCATAAGATGAATAACGTGCCGGGAGTCAGCGGGTAGCGTCTTTTACCATAAAGTTCTGTGGCTTTTCCGCGTTCCAGAATGCCGATCTCGATCTCGTTATGCCAGTGAAATGTCTTTCCGTGAATCTTGCGGGTGGTTTCCATGAAGAAACCCGGTTCCCAGAATTTGATGTTTCTTTCCGCCTGTTCGCTTCTTTTTTTCATAGGGCAGGATAGTATATAAAAAAGGCGATAATCAATATATTTATTTTCGGGTATTCGCAGGCGGAACATCTACTATTGAGGATGAACAAGGCGGAATGGATCATGCAAGTGTTTAAAGATGTAATGTTATATGAAAGCCGTGCGAGAGGGATCATGACGACTACCTGCGGTATTCCTGTGCGGCTTGCGGTCATATTTGTTATGCGATCCAGTGTTTTGTTTGTGTTCTTTATTATAAAAACATGTTGTGCGCAAATAAGGAAGTTATTTTGCGTGTTTGATGGTAGCGCCTGGCCTTGATTCTGTGGTAAGAGGGGAAGCACAAATCAAATTCACAGCTCCGCAACGCACCGGATGCGGAATTACGAAGGCTGTCAAGCCTTCGGCGATGGCCGAAGTGATGATTCTTCCGCGCGAATGGCGTGGAAGATGAGGGCCGGGAGCAAGGGGTATGGTGCATAGAGAAAGGAAAGAGGAAATGACAGTACACATTGGAAAGATAGAGTTGCAGTCGAAGGACCATATGCCGCATTTTCATAATGTCACCGACAGCGTGAAGAAGATCGTGGCTGAGTCCGGGGTTAAGAACGGACTGTGCACGGTTTATTCGCATCATACGACCTGTTCGGTGATAACTCAGGAATGTTCGCATGACCTGAATTATTTCGGGAGGGAATACCTGCAGGTTGATCTGATAGAGACGATGGAGAAACTGATTCCGACGTGCCGGACCGAGGGGCAGTATCATCACCCTGGGCCGAAGCACATCGATTTCGCACTCACGTTTCCGGACGAGGAGCCAAGGGGTAGTCTTAACACTGAGGCGCATCTCCGGTCATGTTTCTTCGGGAGGTCCGAGAACATTGTGATAGAGAATGGCAAGCTTTCCCTGGGTGATTTCGGGTTTATATATTTCATCGACTGGGACCAGGTGCGCGAGCGCAAGCGCGTATGCGAGGTCCTTGTCATGGGGGAATAGAGAAGGGAAACAAGAACGCCCATGAAAGTTGGATTCCTGCCGTTTTACCTGAAGCTTTATGATGATGTCCTGCCTGGGATGCGTGAACGGGTTGACGGATTTTCAGCCGTCATACAGAAGACGTTGCGCAGGCACGGGTTGGACATAGTTGCGGCACCGGTGTGCCGAGAGACGGATGAGTTCGAGGCTGCAGCCAGACTCTTTGCTGATACCTGTGCGGTGATAACGCTTCATCTTGCGTACTCGCCGTCGATGGAGAGCATTGATATGCTCGCCGGCCTGGGCAAGCCTGTGATTGTTCTCGACACTACGCCGACTCACTCATTCGATGTTTCTGTGGACGCCGCAGAGATTCTGCATAATCACGGGATACATGGGGTCCAGGACATGTGCAGTATGCTGAAGCGGCGAGGGGTCCGGTATTTTGTGGCGGCCGGTCATTGGGAAGAATCTGTCGTCATCGAAAGGGTGGTTCGACTCTGCCGGGCTGCTTATGCCGCCCGTGTCATGAAAACCGGAAGGATCGGATTAATGGGGACGCCGTTCAAAGGAATGGGCGATTTTTTCATTACGCCGGACGAACTGTCGAAAGCCGTCGGTGCGCAGATCGTGCCTTTTGATTCCGGCGAGGTGTCGCAATTGACCGCTTCCGTAACCGACGCTGAGGTGGATTCGGAAATGGCTCATGATCTATCTGCTTTCGATTGCGCAAAGTACGATAAGGCGGCCCATAGACGGACGGCGCGAATGGGTCTGATGGTCAGGAAATGGGTTGAGAAGAACGGACTGAGCGCCTATTCGATGAACTTTGCCGATGTTGAAAGGAAGCGCGGCTTCCAAACCGTGCCTTTCATGGAAGCGTCGAAATCGATGGCCCGCGGTATAGGATATGCGGGAGAAGGGGATGTGCTGACTGCGGGGCTTTGCGGTGCGCTGCTTCAGCTTTGTCCCGAAGCCAGTTTTGCCGAGATGTTCTGTCCCGACTGGAAAGGGAACAGCATTTTTCTCAGCCATATGGGGGAGCTGAATCCGCGAACGGCAAAAGGGAAGATGACCCTGACGGCGAAGGAATACTCTTTTTCTAATGTAGATGCGCCTATCATGCTGTACGGATGTTTCAAGCCGGGGGCTGTCGTGCTCGTGAATCTGGCCCAGACGGCGCCAGGCAGGTTCACTCTCATTCTGAGCCGAGCCGAGGCGATTGATGTCGAAGTTGTTGACAGCCTGAAGGAAAGCATACACGGATGGATAAGGCCGGATATGCCTGTAGCCGATTTTCTTGAGAAATACAGCATGGCTGGCGGAACTCATCACATGGTGCTGGTCTATGGCGACTGCATGGAGGCACTTCATGCATTCGGGCAAATGATGGGGTTTGAGGTTGAAATATTATGAAACTTGACGTCCGGGAAATTGACAGGGGCTTCTACGCAGAACATTTGAAGGAGTTTCTGCCCCGGAAAATCATCGATATTCATACCCATGTGTTTCTTAAACAGGCGGCCAACCATGCGGTTACCTCTGACAGGAGGCTGGTCTCGTGGACGTCCCTGGTGGCCGAAGAGAATCCTGTCGAAGACATTCTGGAAACCTACAGGCTGATGCTGCCGGGAAAACAGGTACTTCCCTGTGTGTTCCCCTGGATCGAGCCTGTAGAGAAGATAGATGAGCTGAATGCGTACACCAGCTCTGTCGCTCGTGCGAACCGTCTGCCAGCGTTGCTCCTGGCCCATCCGGCATGCCCGGCGGATACGCTGGAGCGGCAGCTTACAGGCGGGAGATACTGCGGCGTCAAGGTTTACCTGAGTTTCGCGCCCGCAAATATAACCGGCAATGACGTTTGCATTTTCGATTTTCTTACACACGATCACCTTTCGGTCCTAGACCGGCTCGGGCTCATGGTGATGCTCCATATACCCCGCCCCGGCCGCTTGAAAGATCCTGTCAATCTATCCCAGATTCTCGAAATCGAACAGAAATATCCAGACGTGAAGCTTGTTCTTGCGCATGTCGGCAGGGCTTACTGCCAGGAGGATGTTGGCGACGCTTTTGAAGTGCTCAGCAGGACGGAGCGACTTGTGTTCGATTGCTCAGCGAACACGAATGCCAGCGTATTCACGGAGGCTTTGGACGCGGTGGGGCCGGGTAGGATGCTCTTCGGTAGCGATCTGCCTATAACAAGGATGCGAATGCGGCGCATCTGCGAGAACGGGTCTTATGTCAATCTGGTACCCAGCGGTATGTACGGAGATGTTTCCGGCGACAGTCACATGCGGGAAGTCGACGGCGAAGAAGCCGCCTCAATATCCTTTTTCCTTTACGAAGAGATGCTTGCAATGAAAGAGGCGGTGCTCGAACTTGGCCTGAGTGACTCTGATGTGCAGGACATTTTTCACGACAATGCGGCGGAGATGCTGAAATCGGCAGGCTTTACGCCGGCTTGCGAGGAAAGGGATCTGTCATGAGAGGGGAGAATAAACGCAGGTTTTTTATCGGCTGTGACCTTGGCACCAGCGCCATGAAAGGAGTGCTTGCCGATGCCGACGGCAAGATAGTCTGCCGTGCAACCCAGAAGGTGGAGTTGATCCGGCCTAATGCCGGACATGTGGAGCTTGATGCTTCACGTTACGTACAGGCTGTGTTCGGACTTATTGGCGAGCTCGTTTCTCAGGCCGGTAATCCGGGCGATGTAGAAGCCGTGTGCCTCAGCGGTGCCAGCGGGAATACAGTGCTGCTCGATGATGCTTACCTGCCGCTTGGGAACGCGATCAGCTGGCTTGATACAAGGACGGCCGGCCATGAAAAAGAACTTTGGCCTGGCCTGGATCCGGAGCGTGTGTACCGCAATGTGGGATGGCCGTTTGTAGGGACATTTCCGCTGGCTCACCTTGTCTGGCTGAAGACATTTGCGCCGGATCGCTGGGAGCGGGCCAGGCACTTCTGTCTGCTGCATGACTATGTTTATTACAGGCTTTGCGGGCAACTGGTGGCGGATGACTCGAGTGCGACAACCTTCTATCTCCGGAATCAGGAAAAGCGTGCCTGGGATGAAGTTCAGCTTGCGTTTCTCGGTCTGGCGCCGAATCAGCTCTCCCGGCTACTGCCGCCCGGTACCGTTTGCGGTACACTCACGCCGGAGGCCGCGGCTGAGACAGGGCTGGCATCCGGAACACGGCTTGTTACGGGCAGTTTTGATCATCCGTCGGCTGCCCGCAGCACCGGGATATTGAATGAGGGAGATCTTCTCATCTCAGCCGGAACATCATGGGTCATCTTCGCGCCCGTCAGGAGCAGGGAGGCAGCGTTGCGCAGTAACATGCTCATTGATCCGTTTCTCTCGCCTTCCGGATGCTGGGGGGCGCTGTCGGCGCTGACCGCTGTTGCGGAGAAGATGAATGTCTACCTTGATGATTTCATTGCTTCGGATAACGGCGAACCGTTATTCGAACGGTTCAACCGCCTGGCCGCCGCGTCCGAGCCGGGTGCTGGCGGGCTTTTTGTTGATCTTTTCAGTCAGCCTTGCGAATCGCACAAGGCGATGCTGAAAGACTCGCAACCAGCTGACATTGCACGGGCACTTATGGAAGGCATCGTATTCCTCACACGCAACCGGGTTGACCGGATCATGCGCCATGGTGGTCAGGCTGCAGGTAGACTGGTGTTCACAGGCGGACCGACGAAGAGTCCGGTCTGGTCGTCGATACTTGCCGATGTCATTCAGCAGCCGTTGGTAATTCCAGAGACGGGGGAATATGCCGGAGCCATGGGTGCTGTCATCCTTGCAGGCATTGGATGCGGCATCTACTGTGATGAACAGGATGGCTTTATGCGAACAGAAGGGAAGGAGCGGGTCATAAGGCCTGATCCGGTCCGAAGCAGGCAGTACCAGCGTATTTACAAGGAGTTCGTGAGTCGATTTAACCTTGAGACAGGCGGAGTTTAGAATAATTTAATACAGGAAGGATATCATCTATGATCAACTCGAACATGCGAAAGATTCTGCCGAGATCACCGTTTTTTGAAACGAGTGTGAAGAATTACATCTTCGGTGATGCGGTGTTTAACTATGCAAAGGCGGTGGATGAGGCTGCTGTAAAGTATGATATCGACGCGATTTTCATCGCGCCTTACACGGAAATACGCCGGATCGCGGAGAACACAAGACGGCTTTTTGTCTTTGCACCTTACATGGATACCTTGCGCCCCGGGCGCGGCATGGCCGACGTACTGCCTGAGGCGATCCAGGCTGCAGGCGCTAAAGGCGTGTTGCTAAACCACTGCGAGCGGCCTATGTCCCTTTCGCAGATAAAGGCGACTATCGATAGGGCCAATGAGCTGGGGCTCATCACGTTTGCCTGTGCTGATTCAATAGCCGAAACAAAGGCGATCGCCCAGTTTCAGCCTGACATCATCAATCCAGAGCCAAGTGAGCTCATCGGCACGGATAAGGCCAGTGATATGGGTTACGTGGTGGAAACCCTTAAGGTTGTCAAGAGCATGTATCCAAATATACTGGTAGAACAGGCCGCCGGGATCACTACCGGAAAGCAGATTTACGATTTTATCATGGCCGGAAATGACGCAGCTGGCTCGGCCTCAGGCATACTCAAATCTCCCGATCCGTTCAAGCTGCTGGATGAGATGATGTTGAATGTTAGAAAAGCAAAAGATGACCTTGCTAAAAAATCACTGTAGAGATATATACCCAGACTTGGAGGGACATAGAATATGAAGAGCATTAGAGAAACGTTTAGACTGGTATCAACCGGAGGGCGGCCGACTTTCCACACCATCACCGGCCAGGTAAAAGACATTGTCGCCAGATCAGGTGTCAGGTCTGGTATCTGTCTTGTTTATTCGCGTCATACAACCTGTGCCGTGATAATTGATGAGGACTCGTTCGACAAGGCATATACAGGGTTGACATTTCTCCAGCAGGATCTCGCGGATGTATTCGAGAAGATAATACCCACTTGCCGCAAGGAAGGGCAGTACATGCATCCCGGGCCGGAGCTGACCGTATATGCCGCCGAACACGGCGAGGATAAGCCAGGAACGCTGAACACCGACGCGCACCTGCGGTCATCTATCATGGGCCGCAGCGAGACGATCCCGATCGTTGATGCCGGGCTGGAACTCGGTGAGTTCGGGCACATTTACTTTGTAGACTTCGACCATACCCGCTCCAGGGAGCGGCAGGTAAGCGTTCAGATAATCGGGGAATAGCATATGAAAGAAGATAGCTGGAAGCAGGCTCAGGAGGCGTTTGTCATAGAGTCCGAGGCTCTGATGAAAGCACGGACATGCATTGACAAGACGGCTTTTGCAAAGGCGGTGGCAGTGCTGGCCGGGGCGGATCGGATTGCGGCAAGCGGCTGCGGGCATTCCGGTATTGCCTGTCGCCATTTTGCGCACCTGATGTGCTGCATCGAGCGTCCGGCAAGGTTTATCTCGCCTGCGGATGCCCTGCATGGCGGAAGCGGATTTATCAAAAAGGGCGACGTAATGGTCCTGGCATCGCGTGGCGGAAAGGCAGCTGAACTCCTGCCCATCATCGGAATATGCAGAAGCAAGGGTGTCTCGGTCATCAGCATTACCGAAGACCCCGACTCGCCGCTGGCCTGCGGTTCTGATATTGTGATAAGGATGCATGTCGAGCGCGAGACGGACAAGCATAACAGCCAGAGTACGACCAGTTTCATTGTATTATCGGCCATATTTGATTCACTTCAGGCCGCTCTTATAGAAGAGACCGACTTTCGGAACGACCAGTTTGCTGTAATACATCCCGGCGGCGCAGTAGGTGAGCGGCTCAATCGAGGTGTAGTTACTAGTTAATTAATGGCCCACTATCGCCAGAACGGACGCGAAAGAGGGGGTTTTATGAAAGGCTGTGAAGTTGCTCTGGCAACGTTGATGCGGGAGAATGTGGAAGAGCCATGTATCAACTATAGCTGGATGACCAGTTCGTCGTACATGAGCAAGGTGACAGGACGCGATTACTGGTCGGATCGTGAGGGTGTATTCTTCGAGTATCTGCATCGTTGCGGGATCAACCTGGTTCCGCAGTGGTACTTCCCGGATGAGTCCCACCGCAAGATGGAGCAGGGCCGCGTGATGCATGAGCATCGGCTGGGCGGAACCGACCGCATCCAGGGGCCAGAGGATATCCTGCGAGTGGTGGATCAACTCCCCTCCGACGCCGCCGTTGAGAAAGAGTTTAATCTCGAAGCCGAGGCGCGCCATTATGCGGACAACCTCAAAGCCCGGATTGACAAGGCAAAGGGGGAGACCCTCTTTCTTGACAGCTACGGGCAGGCGGATTTCATGGGCGGCTATGTCGGCTGGGGCTACGAGAATTACCTTGTGGCGATCATGGACTACCCCGACGCCATGCGGCGCTATTACCATCACACGGCCCTGCGCGGAAGACTGGAAAATCAGGCCATTGTCCTGGCCCGGGAGAAGTTCGGCATCGCGCCGTTCGTTTATAGCGGGCAGGATATCTGCTTTGGCAGTGGGCCAATTGTTGCGCCCGAAATCCTGCGAGAAATCTACTTTCCGGAACTGAAGTGGAGCATGGAGCCGCTGATCCAGAACGGGATCGGCGTCATCTGGCATTGTGATGGAAATATCAATCCGATCCTGAAGGATATACTCGATCTGGGAGTCGTGGGGCTCCAGGGTTTCGAGGAAGAGCATGGTGTCAGGTACGAGGAGATGGTGGGACTCAAGGACAAGGCAGGCAAACCGCTTTCCGTCTGGGGCTGTGTATCCGTCACAAGCACGTTGCCGCACGGATCGGTGGATGATGTCAAACAGTCGGTGGAACGTTCCTTTACTCTGGCGGGTAAGGGCCGGGGGTTTGTACTGTCCTCCACGAGCAGTGTCATGCCGGAAGTTCCGCATGCGAACATTGACACGTTGTTTCAGCACGGGAATAAATTCGGCAGAGAATTTTTATCGCGGTAACGTTGGATTCGAGGGACCCCTGATGACAAACTTTTTTACGGAGGCATTCAAGGCATTATCGCCTGAGGAACAGGAAGCGTATCACCGTACTGTCTTCCTGCAGATGGATACACCCCACGCCGCGGAGTTGCGCCGGCAATTCTATGCCGGTCTGTTGCGGCACATGGGTGCGAATGTGCAGATCGGTTGCGGTGTGAAGTTTGTGAATCCCCAGCACATCTCGCTGGGCGACAATGTCTGCATCCGTGACCACTGCACCCTGATGGCTCGGTCCGAGAGGGGGATTACCCTGGGTGACGCCGTGAACCTTATGTATGGCGTCTACCTGGACACGGAAACCGCAGACGGCTATATTGAGATGGGTGCGCGTGTCTATCTCGGCACCGGCTGTTGTCTGCACGGCCACAAGGGCCTGGAGATCGGCGAAGACACCCTGTGCGCCCAGAATGTAACCATCACGCCGTTTTCCCATCAATTTGAGGATCCTGCGACGCCGATCATCAAGCAGGGCGGAAACACCCGCAAGGTCAGTATCGGACGGGACTGCTATCTCGGGATGTGCGTCTGTGTGCTCTATTCGGCTGACATTGGGGATGGCTCCGTGGTGGGATCAGGCTCCGTGGTGGTCAAGACGCTTCCGCCCTATTCCGTTGCGGTGGGGGTGCCCACCAAGATCATTCGTCGGCGCGGCGAGCCGTACAACCGGGATAGAAAATGAATCGGGGCCCGGTGTCCCCTCCGGGCGTTATGGCCGAAAGTGGTTATAGAACAAGAAAGGAACGAACATGACACGCAAGACAATTGATCTATCGGGAACGTGGCGGTTTCAGCCGGACCCGCGCGACGACGGAGAGCGGCTCGGATTCATGCAACCTGCCGCTGATCATCGCCGCTGGCCGCAGGTGCTGGTTCCGGGCAGTTTTGATTCCCAAAACGAGAACATGATGTTCTACGAAGGCAAGGTCTGGTATCGCACGACGTTCCCGACCCGGGCCTGCTGGCGCGGGAAACGCGTGGTTCTCACCTTCCATGGCGCGAATTACAGAACAAAGGTCTGGCTGAACGGGACATTGCTCGGCGAAAACCACGATCCGTTCCTCCCTTTCTCTTTCCCGATCGATCAGCACCTTGCCGCAAAGGGCGCAAATGTCCTGGCCGTCCGTGTGGACAACTGGTCGTATCCTGAAGATCTCCCCGGTAAATACGTCGGCTGGCGCATTTTCGGCGGGATTCTCCGCGAGGTGACCATCACGGCAACGAGCCGATCGTATGTCGAATCGGCGCACGTCACGGCGGAACCTGACGGACATTTCAAACTTGCTTACTCATTGCGCAACGAGGGGCGCGACGGGATGTCGGGGTCGCTGGTCGTTACGATGTCGGACGCCGGCTCGCGGAAACCCGGGCGCGAAATCGGCAGACGCGAAATCTCCATGGAAGCCGGCGCCCGGGCCGAAGGCGTTGTCGAGGCAACGGTCCCCGGCGTGAAGGCGTGGACCCCGGAAACACCGAAGCTTTACGTCGCGCATGTGGAATGGCGCACCCGAACCCGAAACACCGTGCTGGACAGCGTGGATATCCGATCCGGCTTCCGCAAGATCGAAACCTGCGGCACCGACCTCCTCCTGAACGGGAAGAAGATATTTCTCATGGGCTTCAACCGGCACGAGGATTCGCCCCGCACCGATGCGGCTTTCGATGCCGACATCATGCGACGGGACCTGGAGATGATGAAGGATGCCGGCTGCAACTTCATCCGGCTCTGCCACTACCCTCATCACGAGGCTGAGATGGACCTGTGCGATGAGCTTGGCCTGCTGGCCAAGTGCGAGATTCCCATGTGGGGCGATTACTGGGGCGAGGAAGTGTTCCGCAAGAACCACGCCGCGCGATCGGAAGCGGCGGAGAGGCAGTTGCGCAAGATGATCGCGCGCGACCGCAATCATCCGTCGGTGATCATCTGGTCGGTCAGCAACGAAACGGGCGAACAGGAACCCGCGGTCACCGAAACCAACCGACGGCTTGTCCGGCTTGCGAAGGAGCTGGATCCGAGCCGGCTCGCGACGCACGTGAGCAATCGCTGGCAGGGGCCCCATTCGCGCTGGCACGAAGACGACATCATCTGCTGTAACGGGTATCCCGCCGTCTGGGGCCCCGCCGCACAGAACCATCCGTTTGAGGAAAAACTCAAGATATCCGCAAAGGCATGGCGGGAAGAATGGCTGCCGTATGTCCATAACGCATATCCGGATCGTCCTGTGCTGATCACCGAGTTCGGCTACGCCGCCTTTGCCGACACGCACGACAACCGCTACAGTGAAAAGTGGTATGCGGACCTGATGGCGGTGGAGTTTCCTGCCATCGCGGAAAAAGATTATGTTTGCGGGGCCACGGTCTGGTGCTGGGCGGACCATGCCTGGCCGCCCAACAACACCTGGGGCTTCGGCAACGCTCCGCTCAGTCCGTTCGGGGTGCTCACACGCGGCCGCAAACCCAAGGCGCCGTTCGCGGTATTGCGGAAAATGTTCCG
>JAQBFJ010000264.1:0-4761 GCA_032123435.1 Verrucomicrobiota bacterium | reverse complement strand
TATTAGCCGAGAATGATACTATAAGGCCGTCTTAATCCGGTCAAGATGTAATGAGCTGCATATCGCCTGCACTGAAATAGAGTAGGTAAATACAGGAAGAAAGTGAAATAAATAGACGTAAGTAATATTGTTTTGTAAATCTAATGGATGGAAAGGATCGAATCAAATGAACCGTGCTAAAGGAGAAAAAAAGTATGTATTCAAACCGCCCATGTACTCTCCGCTTATCGCGCCGTTAATTCACTGGATTAGTGATTATTATTTTTTGAAGCATAAATACAAGGTTGTGAAAGTGGATGTGCGTTCCGGCATGAAAGAGTTGAAGCAGAGATACAAGAACGGTGATTCATTGCTCGTAACACCGAATCATTCGGATCACTGTGATCCACATGTCTTTATGCATCTCAGTCGCAAGTTCAATGTGCCGGTGAATTTCATGGCGGCTCGTGAAATATTCGAGAGGAACAAGAGCATGCGCGGGCCTCTGCTCCAGTTGGCAGGTGTGTTTTCAATTGACAGGGATGGATCCGACTTGAAGGCTATTAAGGAAGCGGTACACATCCTGTGCAAAGCTGAATATCCGCTGGTTATGTTTCCTGAAGGAGAGATTTACCATCTGAACGAAAAGCTTACACCACTTAACGAAGGCGCGGCAACATTGGCGCTCATGGCCGCCAGGAAAGTGAAGAAGGAGAAGAACGAAAAGAGTGTGTTGATTGTGCCGACTGCATTGCGGTATGTATACTCAGATGATATTGCCTCTACCTTCTCCAGCCGCATGGACAGGCTGGAGCGTTCCATCTTATGGAAACCACAGGCGCACCTGGATATAGTGAATCGTATTTATAAATTCGGAGAAGCGGCGCTCTCCCTGAAAGAGAAGGAGTATCTGGACCGCACGCTGGCGGGGTCGCTGAATGTCCGGCTGTCGGAATTTCGTGAAATCCTGATAAGCAGAGAGGAGGAACAGTATTTCAAGGAAGTTTCCAACGGCAATCATCCTGTACGCATACGAAAACTCAGAGGCAAAATACGATCTATTCTTCTTGATGGCGATCCACCTTCGGACGAGACTGTTGCTCGTTGCTGCAGGAGTCTGGATAATCTTTATTTTGCGATTCAGCTTTACAGCTACCCAGGCCAATATCTGAAGGAAAAGCCGTCATCCGGCAGGATTGAAGAAACTATTCACAAATTTGAAGAAGACGCATTTGAAGAGAATGTAATTTTGGGCGAAAGACGTGTCGAAGTTACTTTTTGCGATCCAATTAACATGATGGATTATCTCTCTGAATCCAGAAGCTCTGCCGCTGAAGTGACGACACTTATGGAAACAGCCATAAGAGAAGTGCTGGAACGTTGATTGTTATGAGTGGGGCCAGCCGCGCTGGCGCGCTGCTTCGTAGAGCAATATTGTGGCAGCTGAAGCAACGTTAAGCGAATCAGACTGCCCGAGCATAGGGATACGCACTTGCAGGGATGATTTATCCAGCCATTTTTCGCTCAATCCATATTGTTCGGCGCCCAGCACAATTGCTGAGCCTATGGAGAAATCGACTTCTGTATATATCATGGAGGCATGCGGAGTGGCGGCAATTGTCTGGATGTGTTGTTCCTTCAACCATTGAAGAGCTTCCGTCGAGCTGGTTTCAATTACTGGAATGGAGAATATCGTTCCTATACTGGCGCGAACAACATTGGGATTATTTATGTCAGTGCATTTATCGCAGACCATGACAGCATGTACTCCAGTTGCGTCGGCAGAGCGCAATATCGTTCCCAGATTGCCTGGCTTCTCTATGGATTCAGCAATAACGATGAGGGGACAGGCCGGGAGATTAAGGTCTGAAAGGGAATGCCGCACCTGCGGGGCTATCGCAAGAAGGCCGTCAGGTCTGTCCCTGTAAGAGATCTTACTGAATACGGCGGTAGAGCATGACAGGAGTTCGGCGCCGGCCTGTTTGCATTTGTTTACAAGTTCCATGTTGTTTTTGCCTTGAAAAAGATCTGAGCAGAAAAACAGATCAAGCGGAAAATGTTTATTATGCAAGGCTCGTTTTATTTCACGATATCCTTCAATTAACATCAAGCCCATCTCGTCTCTGTGAGAACGTTGGCGTAGTTTCACCAGTTCTTTTACGCGCTGGTTGGTAGTGCTTGAAATGGACAAGGGTTCGTTTGTCATGAAAGAAATGCGTGATTTAAAGATGCGTAATGAAGGCTTTGGTCGACTGTGAATATGAGGTGTCCAGTATGGTTGACGTTAATGTTAACGTTATTGTCATGGGGATAAGGCTGTTCGTTGCCGAACTGGTGAAAGTTGTTGTTGGCCCTGTTGTCGGCGATATTGTTCCCTTGGACTCATTGTCAAGACTCCAAGTGTAATTGTAACCGCCTGACGCGGTAAAAGTGACCTTCTGGCCTGGAGATACGCTTGCTGTACTCGGCGAAATGTTCAGCCCATTGTCCGGATTTGTATCCCATTCGGCTTCAGATGATGATTCGCTTTCACAGCCAATAATGCCTGCAAAGACGAGTAATATTATTATAACGAAAGACTGGATTGTAATAATTCTTTTCATTTTCACGTATTTTAGCTTAACCTTCTGAAAAATGTCAATAAGTAATACTTTAATGGTTAAAAATGGAGATGAATGTTGAAAAAAGAGTTGTTGGCTGTGGTTCTTGCAGGGATGTTCAGTTTGACTGCCGCGGGTGAAAACCTGGTGATAGACGGAGTGGCGGCGCATGCAAATGAAAAAAACATAACGGTTGGAGATGTTATTGTCGCGATGCATCCGTTGAGACAACAGTTGATGAGCAGTTATGGCGGCGAAGAGCTCAAGATAAAACTGAAGGAGATTTATAAGGACACACTGAACGTTCTGATTGAACAAATGTTGATCCTTGATCTGTTCGAAAAAGAGAAAATGAACCTGCCTGAGTGGGTGGTGGATGAGCGTGTTGATGAAGTGATAAAAGATTCGTTTGGAGGGGATAAGGCTTCTCTTTTAGTGGCGCTTAGCCGGGAACGAATCTCATTCGAGGAGTGGCGCGGCCACATTCGTGATCAGATTATAGTATCACTGATGCGTGGCGAATATGTTACCAAAAACGCGGTCGTGTCGCCCGCGTTCGTGTGGAAAGCTTATGAAAAGGATAAAGAGAAATATTGTGTGCCGGAAAAAGTGCGGGTGCGCATTATCTTAATACCTGCAGATCGGACGATGCAAGTGGCGGAATCAAACCGAATCCAGGCGGAAGACGTAAGAAAACGGGCTGCTGCAGGCGAGAATTTCGCGGAGTTGGCCAGAAAGTATTCCAAAGGGCTGAAAGCGGCTGATGGTGGAGATTGGGGATGGGTTGAACCGAAGATGCTGCCTCCTGAAATTGAATGCGTGACAGCCGACTTGACTCCGATGGAAGTAAGCCGCGTCGTAGAGATCCGTGATGGTTTCTGCGTGGTGAAGCTTGAAGGGCGGTCTGAAGAAAGAATGCTTTCTTTTGTAGAAGCGCATGATGAGATAGAAAGAGATCTGATGGTAAAGGAATCGAAACGTATTTACGAAGCATGGGTGACAGGTTTGAAGCAAGACGCTTATATAAAGATATTTGAGAATGATCTATTTTAACCTGTATTGCAATTTCCCAATCTGGTCAAGTGGACTATGAATCTAACAAGTCTTTCCGAAGTTCGGAGCTTACTTGGGGAATTAAATATCTGTCCCGGCAAGGCTATGGGGCAGAATTTCCTTATTGATCGCAATATTTTGAATATTCTGATTGAAGCGGCGGAAATTAAACAATCTGATAAAGTGCTCGAAATTGGGCCTGGGCTTGGTGTTGTTACGGAAGAGCTGATACGGATGGCGGGTCATGTCGTTGCGGTTGAAAAGGACAGGCGATTGTTTGAGTTCTTAAGAAAAAGAATTAAATGTGAACCGAAACTGGAAATGATATGCGCGGATATGCTGGATGTTAATCTTGATGTTTTGCTGAAGTCGGGTATAAACAAGGTCGTATCCAATCTCCCGTATTCAGTTGGAACGAGGATACTTGTTGACCTGGTAAAAATTGATAATCCGCCGGACTATATTGTTGTAACCGTGCAAATGGAGGTGGCCGACAGGATTGTGGCTGAATCCGGTTCACATGATTATGGTCTCTTGAGTGTATGGTCCCAGTTGATGTACGATGTGGATCTGGTGAAAACTATCAGCCCGACATGCTTCTGGCCGAAACCAGTTGTAAAGTCGGGTATAGTCAGGATGATAAGACGAGACAGGAAAGTTGATAAACTGACGCGTACGATGCTTTATAATGTGACAAAGTATGCGTTTTCCCATGGGCGCAAACAATTGATCGGCATTCTTGACAGTGCGGCAGGCGATTTGAATCTGCCACGTGAAGAAAGTCTGCGCGTGCTGGCTGATATGCGCATTGAACCTAAGGCGCGTCCCGCGGAGTTAAGTGTTGATGAATGGTGTCTGCTGAGCGGACATTTGGCGAAAAGAGCGAGGAAGTAATGGCTGATCAGATCACACCCATGATGAAGCAGTACAGGCATATTAAGACGGGACTGGCGCAGGATGTTATATTGTTCTTCAGATTGGGCGATTTTTACGAAATGTTTTTTGATGACGCGAAAGTGGCCGCGCCCATTCTTGATATTGCCCTGACAAAAAGAAATAACGTGCCCATGTGCGGTATTCCATTCCACTCTGTGGACGCATATCTGGCGAAGCTGATCAAGGCAGGGAA
>JAQBFJ010000263.1:0-9199 GCA_032123435.1 Verrucomicrobiota bacterium | reverse complement strand
CTGCTGCTCTACCAGTTGAATCTCACTTTGCCGGAACAGCCGCCGCCTCGACTGGAAGACCTCAAGAAAAAATGTGGGGCAGACCTGTGAGCAAAACTCCAGCGAAAACGGCTCTTTTGCCCTCGAACGGGTAAAGACGGGTTAAGTCGTTCGACCAAAGAATACTATTGACTTTCTTACAGCTGTAATATATTCTATTACAGGATAAAGAGAGGAGATATTATGAGAAGCACAATAACAATAAGCGTTCCAGAGCAGATGAAATTAGAGCTTGAGAGATTGTCGAAAATGGATGGGGTCTCGCGAAGTGATATCGTGCGTGAGTCTCTTCGTGACTATTTATTCGTTCGTCGCTTTCGATCCATCCGCAATTCGATGCTGAGCAAGGCATCCAAGAACGAAATCTATACCGATCAAGACGTGTTCGATCTCGTGTCATGAGGATAGTCATAGATACAAACGTTCTCATTGCCGCGTTCATTTCGCACGGTGTATGCAACGAGCTTCTTGAGCACTGCGTGCTCAATCACGACGTTGTTCTTTCCAGCTTCATTCTTGATGAAGTCAAAAACAAACTCACCGGCAAGTTCAAATTCACAACTCGAGAAACAAATGCTGTTGCAAGCCTGTTGAGATCACGTTGCTCCGTTGTCGGCACACAAGCCCTTCCTTCTCCAGTTTCAAGAGATCCAGATGATGACAACATCATCGCCACCGCAATTTCCGGAACGTGTGACTGTATTATTACGGGAGACAAGGACCTACTTGACATCAAGAAAGCCGGAGATGTCTTGATTGTCTCACCTGGTCAGTTCTGGCAAATTGAAAACAAACAGGTCGAACAAAATCTTCCACTGGACACGGACAAGCCGCGCCCGTGAAGATAGCGTTAGCATAACAAAGGAAGGATCTATAAATGGCCGACAGTGTTTCCCTTCACCATGTACCCAACTATAGAGATCGGTTCCTGAACCTTTTGAGGAACAGTCTTGAGCAGAATACGTTTGTTAAACTGGTTCTCGGAAAATACCGAGGCCAAGAATCAGGGCTGAAGCGCATTCTTGTCAGGAAGCTTACCGTTAAGGATCAGAACTGCCTTTCCTTGATCTATTGCTACAAGACCAAGGAGGTCACGAAGAACGCCCCGGTGGCCACTGGTGTGGAGACGATTGGTGAACTTATTGGAGATCCTTTCAGGAGCGTCCGCTTGTTTTCATTGACTGAGGATGTCCAGCTGGAGTTTAGCCGGAAAGGTAAATGCACCTGGAGTTTGAGCGAGGCGAGCCACGATGCTGTGCCTTCAGAGAAGCACGATCGGGACAAGGAGCGTTTGCTTGATCCCAACAACCCGTTCCTAACTGCGCTGGGAATCACCAATGAGAAACATCGCATCATCCCATCAAAGTCTCGAAAATGGAAGCAGATCAATAAGTTCCTGGAGATTTTCCGGCATGCATTTGTGTCATCCAGGATCTCGAATACAAATGACGTTCACGTAGTGGACTTCGGGTCCGGGAAAGGGTATTTGACATTTGCAGTCCATGATTTTCTCCGGAATTCGCTTGATGTCCAGGCGCAAGTGACCGGCATCGAATTGCGAGAAGATCTCGTGCGGTTTTGTAATGAGGTCGCGAAAACGCTCGCCATAGACAGTCTGTGTTTTCATCAGGGTGACGTCAGCAACTATGCGCCGGAGACAATCCACATTATGATTGCATTGCACGCTTGCGATACGGCCACCGATCAGGCAATTCACATGGGCATCCGTTCTGGTGCGGAAATCATCATGTGTGCCCCATGTTGCCACAAACAAATCAGGCAACAACTGTGCAGTCCTGAGATCATAGAACCCATCCTCCAGTTTGGTCTTCACCTTGGGCAGGAAGCGGAAATGGTAACTGACAGCATGCGTGCCCTTCTGCTTGAGGCACATGGCTATACAACCCAGATCCTTGAGTTTGTCTCTCTGGAACACACAAGTAAGAACAAGATGCTCCTTGCGGTGAAGCACGACTCAACTGTGGATCGGGAAGGTCTTCTGGCCAAGGTCAATAAGATAAAGGAGTTTTACCACATCCAGGAACATTGTCTCGAAACCTTGCTGAGCACGAGTTAGCCAGTAGGGTCACGTGGTGGCCCTGCGGTCCCATGGTGACGTTTACTTCTCCACCGGAACCACAATGCCGCGCATGATGATATTCTGGCAGAACACAAATACAATGAAAGTCGGGATGGCGGCGATAATGAGCGAGGCAAAGATCACGCCTTGGCCACTGCGCTGCTGGAGCTGGTAGAGCCAGGGCATCAAAGTCCACATCTTCTCATTCTGACAGATCAACAGCGCCATCATAAAATTGGAATAGGCCGCCGTAAAAGCGCTCAGCGCTATGACCGCGAGAATAGGTTTGCTCAAGCTCATGGTGATTTGCCAGAAGATTCTAAATTCTCCCGCGCCATCCAGCGATGCACTTTCATACAGTTCATGGGGCAGAGAATCGAAAAATCCTTTCAAGAGGAAAATCGAATAGCCATTGGCCATGCCCGGCAGGATCAAGGCCCAGAATGTATTGAGCATACCAAGCTCTCTCAACATCAGGAAGTTGGGAATCTGGGTCACCATAGGTGGAAAGGCCATGGTCAACATCAGGAACAACAACATTTTGTACGCCGTCGGCGGTTTGTAGCGGCTCAAGGCGTATGCGGCCAGGGGGTTAACCGTCAATGCGCCGAGAATGGCCAGGATACAGTAGATGGCCGTGTTGACAATGCTGCGGCCGTGCAATGCCATATAGTCGATCACCGTCACGTAGTTGCGCGTCAAGAATTCCTTCCTTAGCGCGTCCTTTTGCGTCGTAAAGGCCAGATTATGCAGATCTCGTTGCGGCGGTATGACATAAGACCAATCGCTGTAAGAGGTGCCCATCGCATGGTTGAAAGAATCAATGTTTTCGTAACGCGTACGGACATACGCGCGAAACCGACTGTCCACACTGTGAATGCGGATCATCTCGGCGGGGGTCATATGTATCAGGCCGGTATCAATATCCTTCCACCCTTGCATGAAGGCGTCCCAATCAGACAATGCGACACCGTCGTGAGGGGCTTCCTTTATGAGTGGCACGTCGCCAAAGTCGGCATAGCGTGTATTGTACAATCGGTTCAAAGCAGTAATGTTGCCATACTTGGCTTTCAGGAAGTCACGATAGAGTGGCGTCGCTCCGACATCCACTCGTACCCAGAGCAGATTGGCCAGTGTGCGAACAAACTCCGTCCAGTCCGTACGTTCCTTCTCGGTACGTCCCGGTCCTTTCGGCAAGCGTTCATCCAGGTACACATCATCCCATGAGGCATGGGATGTGCCGTGTTCGCGGTTGTATATCTCAATATCGCTCGTATATTGCGTCTTAAGGAATGCGACTTTGTAGTAACTTGCCAGATTAAAATAATAGCGGCTGTCATAGGGTTGTCTTTCTTTGAACGCATAGAATGTGCTGCGAAACGGTGTGGTCAGCGGCATGGTTCGACGTTGAAGATAGTTTTCACCGTTAAAAAAGAACGAACTCCAACTGCGGAACTCCATACCCATATCGTGATTCAGAGCGCTGATGTCATTATTATACCGTTCCATACATTCGAGTTTGAATCGTCTCATGTTTAACGGAAAGACTCCGCGTGTGACCGGGGCTTCCATGTAACCGCAGGTATAGGCATAGTGCGGCAGTTGTGATTCATTTAGAAAGGCCAGCCATACTTCCACCAGCTTTGCATTTGGTTCGCGCATCTCAACTGCATCGAATCCGGGCGCATCCACATCATATGCCACCTGCATCATCTGGAGTGATTCATTGAACAGGCCCTCAACATGCTTCTGATACAGGTTCTGTTCATTCTGCATAAAGGCGGGAATCAGAACCGCATCGGACGTATCCACGGCGCTTTTGCTGCTACCCGCGACCATCAGCATGAACGGATACAACATTGTCAACGAACCCAGCGACAGGAAGATGTAGATGGACCACACCAGAATGCGTACTTTCAGCGATTTGCGACCTATGGTGGAAATGATTGGCATCAGCCGGCCTCCGTTCCCTGGGCCTTGTACTCAACTCGGGACAGTATGCGAAGTTGATGAACAGTAAAACCAATCAACATGAAGCCCAACATCCAGGCTGCGGCGGTGGCCGGACCAAACTTGAGGTAAGTAAACGCTTTGTACCAGATGTGGAGCCCTGCAACCTCCGTATTTGCGCCACCACCGGTCATAGCCAGAATGCTTCCGGTGGCCCCATACCAGGAACCGATAAAGACACCTACGAAGTTGATCGTGATCAAGGCTTTGAGCATCGGAAACACGACAAAGAGTATCTTGTCCAGTACGTTGGCCCCGTCTATATCGGCGGCTTCATAATAGTCTTCCGGTATGCCTTTCAGGGCGGCCAGATAGATCAGACATCCCGGCCCCATTCCTGCCCATACCATCGGCAACACACAGGATAACATGGCCGTATCCGCATCGCTCAACCATTGGAAGGGCTCACCTGTCCTGCTTAGAAGTCGAGAAAAGAGATGGACAAACGAATCCCCTAACTCTTCACCGGACGGAAACAGTGTGGGCAAGGTCAGGCCGCCGAAGGCAGAAAACAGCAAAACCCCCATTGCCACAAACCCCCATCCTACCCATTGCCGTTCGTGAATCCAAAGCCTGCGCGCAAACAGAACACAAAGCACCATCATGGCCGCACCGATGAGGAGAAAACCAATCATCGGGATGCGCAGTACCAGAGCGTTCAAGGCCCCGCGTTCCGAGGGTTCATAGAACTGCTTCCACAACAGAATCGTGACCAGTCCGGCAATGACTGCCGGGAGATAAAAGATGGTACGATAAAGAATCTTACCACGCGGCACTTCCTGCAGGAGTATGGCAAGGATGATAGGCGGCAAGAATGTCATGAACATAATGAGGAAACTGTAACGAAGAGAGTTCCATACCGCTTTCCACCATTCATTATCGAACAACAGATCGCCGAAATTGTCCAACCCGACCCAGGTTGATTTACCAATAATGCGGTAGTCAAAGAAGGCCATACCCGAGCCACGTATCAGAGGAATATACCTCCAGAGCAGAATACTACCCACAGCCGGCACGAGCAGCATGTATGCCCAGCCGTAACGGCGCCACTGCCAGCCCTTAGGCGAGTCTGGTATGTTTGGTGTAAAGGCGCTACCGATTCGACGGAAGACGAGAGTAAACACAGAGATAATGCCCAGGAGCACGAGCGATGCACAAATGTGGCGCAGCGCCCGTTGCCGTGGTGGAACGAGACCCATCATGCGTTCATTGGCTTTGGCACAATAGCGTTTCAACAATCCATGCAATACAGCGAGCCGTTCGTCTGGATTGGTCGGTAATTGATCGTCAAGTGCCAGTTGCGCAGCCGCCTGAATTGGAAGCGTCATTTGATCGTACGCCACGTTGCTGTTGCGGCCATAGGGTTCTGGTTGTCCTGTTGCGATGGCAATATCAAACGTCTCGCTCCAACCCCGAGGCGACAGACGTTCTATTTCAGGATATCCGAAACGACGTAACAGTCGAGGATTCACAAATCGCCCCAAACCGCCTTCAACCATGATACGTGTCTTTATGGCGACGGCATCTTCACAGTCGTAAAAGCGTATGTATTCCCATGCGGCATCCCGTACGGCGGGCTCTTTGATTTCCGCGAAAAGGCCCAGCATGCGGCTGTTCAGTTCTCCGCCGCGTATGCCAGAGGGCCCCAGCGGAACCGGCACCATACCGGTGACTTCCGGATTGATGGTTGAGAACAGTTTTTCGTCGATATAGTCCATCATCATTCCAATTTCGCCCCGCGCCCATTTAGTCCAGGCGTTGCCGCTGTTTCTGGATGTGTAACCACGCCGTACTTTGCCGTCGTTATCGATCCACTTTTCATAGTTCAGGCGTATATAGAAATCCAGGGCCTGTGCCGCTTCAGGCGTATCGAATGTGCAGCGCCAGTTATCTTCCTTTTCGTTGTACAGCATGACGTCGCCACCAGCCGACCAGAGGAACGTGATCCAGTTGAACGATTCATGCTTGCCGCCTCCGCACATGAACCCATAGGTGCCTCGTTCAGGATCCGTTATCTTCCTGGCCGCCTCCATCATATCGTTCCAAGTCCAGTCAATAGTAGGATGCGCAATCCCTTTCTCATCAAAAAGATCCTTGCGAAAGAGAAGAACTTTTCCCAGAGCGCCGCCGTAAGGGATGGCCCAGACATGCGTCTCGCCATCGGGCCCCTTTCGTTGGATCACCGGCCAGATCTTTTCGTTAATCCGAAAAGCCTGCTCATCTTCGGTCATATCTGACAGATACCCATCCTCCGGCTTGTCGAGCGGATAGAGAAACCGGTTCTGAATGTAGGTATCTGATTTTCTGAAGTTGACATAGATCACGTCCGGGGCTGTGCCACCGGCAATGGCCATGAGGTCAACCTCAACCCCTTCCACGTTAAGGCTGGTGAAAGGGTGCAGTTCTATTTCAATGTTATCCCAATTATGAATACCGTAGATTTCGGGATGAGCCTTGTACTTATCGCGATAACGTGCTGCGAAGATAGCCGGGAATTGCGTCTTGAATTCTTTTACCGCTGCGACATCCGCCCGAGACGCTGTGTCGACACGCGTCGGATCAGGCAGGTATACGACTTCCACATGAACGATGGTTTTGCCGTTCCGATCTTCGACATAGCCGCTCGCTTGACTCGCGTCAGGCAGCAAAAACAGGCTTATTAGACACAGGCCGATAACGAGAATCAGATTTCGTCGGAACCGATACAGAGTATTGTTTTGAGTTATCACGTAGCTACGTACCCGGCATGGTTAGATTCTGCTCTGTCTCGGCATTGAAAATATGTGCACGTTCCATATTTGGGCAAACTCGGACCTGTTCATCCATATTTATGCGGACATGTGAATCCAGGCTTACGGTAAATCGATGCGATCCGCTGGCAAGATGTGCCAGCACGTCCTCGCCCAGAAGCTCAGACACCTCGACGGCTCCGGTAAAGACCGTTGCCCCGTCTTCTGTGCTGCTACCGGCAAGGCTGAAGGCTTTTGGCCGCAGGCCCAGGCAGACTTTCTTATTGATGCAAGCCTGGACCTGATCATACTGACGCCTGGCGATTGGCGCAGAAATATTTTCGCCGTCGAAAATGAGGCATCCGTTCTTTTCGCGCAGAACACCTTCGAAAATATTCATGGCTGGTGTGCCGATAAAGCGTGCTACAAATAGTGATGATGGATGATCAAACACATGAGTAGGTTCGCCCACTTGTTCAATCACGCCATCGCGCATAACACATATGCGATCACCCAGTGTCATCGCTTCAATCTGATCATGGGTCACATAGATCATGGTGGTCTTAATGCGCTTATGCAGGTGCAGGATTTCCTTTCGCATTTCAACGCGCATCTTGGCATCCAGGTTGGAGAGTGGCTCATCAAACAGGAACACGGCCGGATCGCGTACAATCGCCCGGCCCATGGCCACGCGCTGTCGTTGTCCGCCTGACAGCGCCTTGGGTCGACGTTTGAGGTAGTCTTCAAGTTCCAGCACTCGGGCGGCTTCATTGACACGTCTGGCAATTTCGTCTTTCTTGAATTTCCGGAGTTTCAGGCCGAACGCCATATTTTCCCACACGGACATATGCGGATAGAGCGCATAGTTCTGAAACACCATGGCAATATCCCGATCTTTAGGTGGCACGTCGTTCACTACACGGTTGCCGATGGTAATGGTTCCCTTCGATATTTCTTCCAAGCCTGCGACCATGCGCAAGGTAGTGGACTTACCACACCCGGAAGGGCCGACCAGCACCAGGAACTCACCATCTTCAACCTTCAGCGAGACATCCTTAACGGCCAGGACGTTGCCGGGATAGATCTTATAGACGTTTTGCAGGGCTACACCCGCCATAGTTAGCTCCATTATACTTCTTTAAGCAATGTTTAGCACATGCCGACGAGTATAGTCAACTCTGTGGACATGCATCCATGGTGGGTGAATGTCCTCGCGGAGGCAACTTGTGAAGCGTCCATTGAATTTATGATAAAACAAGTGCTTCTGACTGGATTTTCCTATCCCTTTGAAATATGTTGAAGAAAACGGTTGGCATGAACGTCTCATGAATACAATGATCGAGGGTCGTTAATGGATGTTGCGATAACAGACACAAAGTACGGTAAACCAAGCCGTGAACAGCAAATGGAAGCCATTATGGCAGAACATGAGACCGCCCTTCTCCGTTACGCCACGCGCCTGGTGAATAGCCCGGTAACTGCCCAGGATATCGTACAAAACGTCTTTATCAAACTGTTCAAATGTTGGAAGGAGGGAACTCATCCGTCGGACAGACTGAAAGGCTGGCTTTACCGCGTAACACATAATCAGGCCGTGGACTATATCCGTCGCGAATCACGCCTGCGCACCTTGCATCAGAAACATGCCGAGCAGACATTGCGCAACTGCCCTGACGGCCGTAACTGTCCCGCTTCGCTCGATGAGCGCAAAGAAAAGGTGCTCAGCCTGCTGACCAAACTACATCCACGCGAACAGCAGGTGATTCTTCTAAGGATGGAAGAAGGTCTGTCATACAAAGAGATCAGCGATATTACGGGCCGTAGTGAAGGGAACGTCGGCAACATCCTGCATCACGCTGTCCGTAAACTTTCAAAACAAATATTAAGCAACGTCGGTTTAATCCCGACAACTGTCAAGCTGGGTAATGTAAAGTTATGAACTGTGAACAAATACAGAATAATCTGACCGCCTATCTACTGAAGGATGTTAACGAGACGGTGACAGCTGAAATCCGAGCGCATCTTGACAAATGTGCCGGCTGCCGGGCGACTGCGCGGGAAATCGAACCGACCCTTGATCTTTTGCGTGACGCCTTGGCAACCGGCTCCAAAGCGCAGGAACGTCTTTCGGAATTACGGCATAGTACAATCCTGCGCGCGTCAAAACGCCAGACCGTGCGACTGCCGAAGCTGATCAAATGGCTGCCATCCGCCGACTCGCGCATCCAGCTCTACAAAGTTGCGGCAATACTGGTGCTATTACTGGTATTTGCGGGAATGCTGTTGCCGGCAAGGATGGGAAGCAGAGAGAGAGCTCGTCGTGTCCAAAGCCCGATGAAGG
>JAQBFJ010000262.1:0-3852 GCA_032123435.1 Verrucomicrobiota bacterium | reverse complement strand
CGGTATCGTATTGTATATTCGATTCAAGATGATGAACTTACTGTTTGGGTCGTGAAAGTTGGGCACCGTAAGGATATTTATCGTTGAAGCGAACCAGCGGGTGAACCAGATGGTTAGAAACTCGGCGATTTTCGTTAGACTTTGTGTTTCACGGTAAGTCTTTAGGCCCGCTGGTTACCCGCGCCGTTATGAAGAAATCAAAAATGAAAAAACAAAGACAAATTGAAAAAGACGGTCTTATTGTAACTCATTTTGGTGGTCTGCATTCATATAAAGATGCAGAAGAAGCTCTAAATGAATTGCGTGAAATAAATAAAGGCAAAAAACAAATTTACGAGATTGTTATAAATGATGACGATATTAAGTTGGATTTCAACCGAGCAGAAGAACAATGTGTTAATGAGAAGGTAAAATCCACATTCGAAAAGTTTGAAAGAGGTGCATTGGCTGTTGTCGCAAGACATGATTTTGTTTTTGGCCTGAGCAGGATGCTTGAAATAAATATCGGGAATGAACAAATTGCTGTTGCAGTTTTTCGATCTGAAGATTTGGCTCGGAAATGGATTCAAGAGATGAGAGCAATGCATAACCAGGCGCTTAACTCAGACGGCTAACACCGTGCGGTTTTGTATATTTTATTTTTTACAATCTTTTGAAAAAACACATAGGCGTTAGCAATTTTCCCACCGCTGGTTAGCTTTCCGTTATAACCAATAATGAATGAAAATGAGTGAAGACCAAATACGATTTAATATTTTATTCAGAAGGCCAAAGTATCCTGTGATCGTAATTTCATCAGATGAACTTAGCTCGGCATATGATATAGATCAACTTGCAGCTCACTGCTTTTTTTCCGAACCATTAGACAACGAGATCTTTGTAAAAGTTATAGACTCAACAGGGGAAGAATTTTGGTATTCACCTGAGCATGTTACTCTTTCCCCTGGAATGGCATTTAAAAGATGGACTAAAAAGCGGATTATAGAGCTATATAACAACAGTCCAAAAACAAAAGAAAATAACAGCAGCTATCCTATAAAATCATTATCAAGCAAGAAGTTATCACGTATCATTTCAGACATATGTGATCTTTTGTTATAACAATGCGCTTGCAAACGGACGCGTCTAAAACCGCGCCACTGAAGCGCCCGTTCGGTGAGATGATATAATGAAATTGAGTAATATAGGTTTTGACCACTGGTTTGAAAAGCGAGCCGATGAATTGCATCAAGAGGGTCATGGCATTGCACGTGTTTCGGCAGTTGACCGTGGTTCGTACCTTGTCAGGAATGAACAAAGGGAGGTTCCAGCTGAACTTGCAGGGAGGTTTTATTTCCGTGTTGATTCCTCAGTTGACCTGCCGTGTGTCGGTGATTGGGTCATCATTCAATATCACAATGATGATACTGCGGCAATTATACATGACCTTTTTCCAAGAAAAACTTTTTTACGCCGCAAGTGTGCCGGGGTGAATGTGGATTCCCAGATGATTGCAGCCAACATTGATACCGCTTTCATTGTTCAATCATGTCACTTTGACTTCAATCTGCGGAGAATGGATCGATATATAGTAATGGCAGCCGATGGTGGCGTTGAGCCGATTGTTATCCTTACTAAGACGGACTTGATCTCTTACGATGAGCTGGAGCAGAAGCTTGCAGCGACTAAACAGAATGGCATCACAGCAAGAGTTATTGCTCTGAGCAATATAACGGGCATCGGTTTTGACGAATTTCAACAGGTGTTAATGCCGGGGCAAACCTACTGCCTGCTTGGGTCGTCGGGTGTTGGCAAGACTACCCTCATCAACCGTTTAATTGGGCAGGATGCTTTTGACACAAAGGCTGTCAGTGGAACAGGAGAAGGTGTACACACAACAGCACGCCGACAGCTTATCATTCTTAATCAAGGTGCGATGTTAATTGATACGCCCGGAATGCGAGAACTTGGCCTTCTCGGTGCTGGCGATGGGGTAAAACAAGGTTTTGAAGACATTCTCGAACTTTCCATGAATTGTCGCTATGCCAATTGTAGCCACACTCAGGAACCCGGCTGCGCTGTCCTATCTGCAGTTACAAGTGGTGAGTTGAGCGAAGATCGTTGTTTTAGTTATATGAAGCTCAAGAAAGAGTCAGAGTTTCACGAGATGTCATACGTGGATAAGCGGAAAAAGGACAAAGCCTTCGGAAGTTTCATCAAATCGGCAATGAAGCAAATGAAGGACTGAGATACGGGCATCAAACAATCTCTTACAGCTGATCGCAAAAGGCTGCGCCCGCTGAAGAGTACGTTAGAAGGATGCCTTCGGCGCAGGGGTATAGGAAATAGCAATATGAAGAGATTTGAGGTCTTGGTTGTTGGTCGGGGTAAGTTGGCAAACGAATTGATGGAGGGGCTGAATGGAGATGCGATATCTCGTACAATCCGTTGGGATGATCGATCAACATCGGTCTCGGATTCGAGGATCGTTGTCCATGCAGGGTCTGGGCGTGAGTTACCAGAGGTAATCGACTATTGTGCCAATACAAATACCTTACTATTTGAGCTCTCGACTGCAGATTCCATGATTCCAGATATGGTGGACTTTCCGGTGATCATATGTCCGAATGTTAACTTGCAGATGCTACGTTTCATGGCGATGGTCCGGCAAGCTTCCAGATATTTTAAGGGCCAGACTATTGAGATCACAGAATCCCATCAAGCCACCAAGAAGACAAAGCCTGGGACAGCGATATACCTCGCGAATCAGCTATGTGTTTCCGAATCTGAGATTCGATCAGAACGGAATCCAGCACGGCAGCAAAAGATATTCGGCATACCAAATGAATATCTATCTCGGCACGCGTACCATAAAATAGCGATCACAAGTCCTGACGCTGAGATTACACTTGAAACCAGAGTCTTGGGAAAGACGGCATATGCGACTAGTCTTTCTGAAATCATCGCCATGGTGAATCAAATGGACTTGGGATCTGGACGTCACGATATTGTGGATCTAGTCACGGATTAGTTCGTTATGCTTGAACCAATCACTTCAGCGGACTGGAGGAAGCGCGGCGGCGCTGACGCGGTAAGCTTGGGTGGCCAGCCGCTGAGTTCAACGCTGTGCCTCAGTAAAGGAAAAAAATGCGGTTTGCTCATACAAATATAGCTGCCAAGAACTGGAAATCATTGTCGGAGTTTTATATCAAGGTGTTTCATTGTAAAATAAAACCGCCGGAACGAAAGCTTTCGGGAGCCTGGTTGGATCAAGCGACTGGCTTACAAGCAGCAATCTTAGAAGGCATACATTTGCTGCTTCCGGGCCATGGCGAAAATGGACCAACCCTTGAAATATTTACATACCAAAATATGCATGAATGTGGTCCCATAATGGCAAATTACGTTGGACTTACACATCTTGCATTTGAAGTACATGATGTCGATCAGACATTAGATGAAGCCATAAATAATGGCGCGCAATTATTAGGCAAAGTTACTGAAAAAACAGTTGATGGGGTTGGTGATTTAAAGTTCGTTTATTTCCGTGATCCAGAAGGAAATATTATTGAAATTCAATCATGGAAGAAATAGGCGCACAGAACAACGGCATTAAGGGCGACGGCAAAAAAGCCGCCGCGCCTTATGCCGGGCGCTATATCTTAATAGAACGGAAAAAATATGAACAGAAAGCAGCTGGGTAACAGTCATCTATCAGTTACACCGATAGGTTTGGGTCTGGCCGCATTAGGACGGCCCGGTTATATCAATCTGGGGCATGGGGATGACTTGAATTACAATCACGATGTCACCGCGATGGAAGCACAGGCGCATAGAGTATTGGATTCGGCATGGGATGCTGGTATTCGCTAT
>JAQBFJ010000261.1:0-6412 GCA_032123435.1 Verrucomicrobiota bacterium | reverse complement strand
CGACTTTCTTCTTCGGATTTGTTTCCGTTGGCGAAGGTTCTGTCAAAATGGCCACACCGGAGAAGGCGCTCCTGGATTGTATATATCTGAGTCCTGCGAAATCACGGCTATTTGCCAGCTTTCCGGAACTGGATCTAAAGGATACGTTTAATGTAACAACGGCGCGTCGCCTGATTAAGCAGATTCCTTCGGCACGCCTGCAAACAATACTTCTTCGGCGAATGACCATACTTATGGGACGACAAGACGCGTAAGGCAATTTTCTCTCCGTGCTAAATCTTAACCAAACGCTGTTTAAAAGCAAAAAAAGCTTTTTTTTCTCGTATTTGCCGGCATGTTTGATACAATTACAAGGTAATGAAAATTCGTGCATTTCTAGTGATGTTGCTGGTGTTGTGTGCGGCTGGTTTTATTGACGGCCGTGCTCAAGATGATATTCAAATTCACAAAAAAGTTGTCGGAAGAAAAGGCGCTAAAAAGAAAGAGACGGAATACAAGGAGGTCCCGCTTGAAGGGCCGGGCAATTTTTTTATTCGCAAGAGAATTGTAAAGAATACACGCATTCCAATTGGCGAGAGTCGAGAAGGAACAATTAAGATCGGAGAGAAGCCGCCTGGTCTTATTGAAATCGGAGAAAAACCGCCAGGCCTCATTCAAATCGGAGAGAAGCCGCCGGACGTTATAAAGTTGAAAGAGAAACCGCCGGGCCTGATAACCATTGAAGCTGGTCGCCCGAATACGATTGAGCTTGGGGTAAAAAAGAAAGAATCATGCAGTAATGTTGTTGATTACGTGATCATCACGGAAACCAACGTTGTTAATCCCGCCAATTCGACCAATTTTCCTGATGGGGGAAGAGGATTTACCACGGAGTTCACGGAGGCACGGAGAAGAGAGAGAGTTTTTGACAGGATTGACAGGATTGACAGGATTGGCCCGCCTTCGCAAGAAAGCTTCGGCGAGGCAGGCAGGATGAAAAGGGAGATGGTTCAAGAAATCAGGGCAAAATGATAATTTTACCACAGATTTCTTGAACAGTTTTCCTGATGAGGGATCCGGCTTCGGTCGCAATAGCGAGCTACGCCCTGAGTTCAACATCGCAAGAAAAAGGGCTCGGAAACCCCTATAAACATTGATTTGGGGTTTGCATTTGGGTGTCCAGCGGGTAAAATGCAACAAGTTGACTCCCCTTTAAAATCGCTATCGGTATCGCTATCGATTCCCCCTGTTTTATTAAAGAAAATCGTTCTTTGCGCTTATTCCCAAGCAATAAACATCCAATTTCTCGTGCCAAAGTTCCATATGGCCTCTCGATTTCGAAAGCGATCCCGATTTCGAAAGCGATTTATATCATTTTTACCATAATTTTCATGCTTTTTGTTCAGGGTGTCCCAATGTTGAAGTCAGGAAGAGGGGGATGGTTCAAGAAATCAGGGCAAAATGATAATTTTACCACAGATTTCTTGAACAGTTTTCCTGATGAGGGATCCGGCTTCGGTCGCAATAGCGAGCTACGCCGGGATATGGATCCGGCTTCGGTCGCAATAGCGAGCTACGCCGGGATATGGAAGATGAAGTAATTTCGAAACGTTCAGATCCTGAACATCAGAAGCGGTCGTTAAATATCAATAGAGTTATCAGTCTATTGATATTTAACGGATCCAATCCCTGTAAATCCTGTAATCCTGTCAAAAAAACTCTTCCTGGATACAAGGGGAAAGAAGAAATGGAATTTTGACAGGATTACAGGATAAACAAGATATAAGATTAATTGTCTTTTGATTTATTACCTGTCGTGTCGGTCAGCTCTTTCCTCACCCGATCCAATATCCCGTTTACGAACTTACCGGATTCCGTACTGTTAAAGTACTTTGCTATATCGATTGCTTCATTGATTGATACTGGATGCGGTGTGTCCCCTAACATCATTTCGCAAATTGCCATGCGCAATACGTTTCTGTCTATTACAGCCATTCTGTGCAGTTCCCAGTGCGCGGCAAACCTGCTTATCAGTTCATCTATTTGAATTATGTTTTTGCGTACATCCCGCACTAGGTTCTCGGTAAACTCGCGCAATTTCCTGTCAGGTTTTTTGTCCTTCCAGAATTCAGGAAAAACCTGATCAAAATTGTCCTGGGAATTAAGATCCAGTTGAAAAAGGATCTGAACTACCCATTCTCTAGCTTCGCGCCTGGTGTTCATATAAGTTTACCTGAGAAAAGCACAGCGATATGTTTTGAGTTTCATGCCGTAGCACAACTTTGCTATCATTTTTTCGCTGGTGCTCTGCTGAAATTAATTGATGTGTTTGTATAAATTCGCCATTTCGATCGCTGCCATGGCCGCGTTCCAGCCTTTGTTTCCCGCCTTTGTTCCGCATCGTTCAATTGCCTGTTCAAGATTGCGGGCACAGACCACGCCATTGATTATGGGTATACCGTGTTGCATTGATAATTTTGGTAATGAACGTGAAACCTGAGCGTTAATTAAATCCGCGTGTTGAGTAGCTCCTTCAACAACAGCGCCAAGCGCTATTAACATGCTGTATTTGCCTGATGCTGCCATTTTATCTGCGACCAAGGGAATCTCATTCGCACCAGGCACCCATACAACGGCGATATCTTTTTCAGACCCGCCATGCCGCACAATACAGTCAATCGCGCCGCCCAGCAGTTTGCTCGTCAGAAACTCGTTGAACCGGCTTACAACTATTCCTGCCTTGAATCCATCAGCCTTTAATAATCCCGATATTTCTTTGACACTCATTTCTTTACCTCCTTTATTTTTTTGTTTGATTGTAATTACTTCTACTTAAATTACAGCATGTGCCCTAACTTCTCCCGTTTTGTCTGTAAATACTTCTCACTGTGCGGTGTTCCTTTACATAAAATCGGGATTCTTTCAACTATCTCCAGACCATGAGCTTCCAGCCCTATGATTTTCTGGGGATTATTAGTAATTAATCTTATCTTCTTCAGACCCATGTGACTCAAAATCTGGGCGCCAATCCCGTAATCACGCAGATCCGCGTCAAAACCCAGCTGTTGATTCGCTTCTACCGTGTCAAGACCATTATCCTGCAGTTGATATGCGTGTATCTTATTGGCCAGACCTATTCCCCTTCCCTCCTGACGCATGTAAAGCACAACACCTTGTCCTTCTTTTGCCACCATACTCATGGCAGTTTGTAATTGCGGGCCGCAATCACAGCGTAATGACTCAAATACGTCGCCGGTAAGACATTCACTGTGTACCCGAACCAGCGTTGGAGACTGTGATAGTTCGCCGATTGTAAGCGCTATATGGTCCTTGTTGTCAACAGCCGATCTATATAGTTTCAACCTGAACTCTCCGAATTTTGTTGGGAAATTCACATCTCGCAGGCATTCGACCAGTTTTTCCTTGCGTAGCCGGTACGCAATAAGATCAGCGATGGATGTTATCTTAAGATTGTGTTTGGCCGCGAATTCGCGCAGTTCAGGAAGACGGGCCATATTGCCGTCTTCTTTGAGTATTTCACACATGACTCCAGCCGGCTTAAGTCCTGCCAATATGGCAAGATCCACCGCCGCTTCCGTGTGCCCCGCGCGCCGCAATATGCCGCCTTCCTTTGCCTCAAGCGGAAATGTATGCCCCGGACTTACCAGATCATTGTTTGTGGATTGATCGTCAATAAGCACCTTTACGGTATGCGCGCGATCATGCGCGCTTATGCCGGTTGTTACACCTTGAGCCGCATCAACAGATTCCATGAAAGCCGTGCCGAATGCATCGCCTTTGCCTCGTGTCTGCATCTTAGCAAGCCCCAGTTTTTTCAACTGCTTGTGATCCATTGCCACACAAATCAGGCCGCGTCCATGTTGGGCCATGAAATTAACGGCAGTTTCCGTGACCTTTTCGGCGCCAAGAATTAAATCGCCTTCATTTTCGCGGTTTTCATCATCGGTAACTATTACCATGTTGCCGCGGGCGACAGCTTCTATTACATCTTTTATATCATTGAACATAATTTCCAATTAATAAGATGTTTTCGATAATTTCTTTCGTCCTGTATCCATTATGCCAAAAACAAAAAAGCCCGAGAAAAGATTCTCGGGCCCCGTTAAAGGCACACCACGATTATCTTCTCCCATCCAGACTATACTGTCGGTTACGGAATTGCACCGTATCAATTCGCGTTAACGAACTCGCGGACTATTACCGCCGGTCAGGATTTTCCCGAATAATTCATGATCCGAGATCACCTTGTCCCGAAGATTCAAAGATATAAGTAACACTATTCGACGGCAAAGCCAAGGAAAAATCGTGCTATAATTTCAGGGTTGAAAACATGCCTGAGATTTTGCTAATTATAAAGGCATGAAATCAGATTTACCCCAGGGTGAAATACGCGAATCATGGAACACCAGATCCGCCTTCGTGCTTGCCGCCATAGGTTCGGCCGTTGGTTTGGGCAATTTGTGGGGATTTCCATATAAACTCTATACATATGGCGGCGGCGCGTTCCTTATTCCATATTTTATAGCAATGCTCATTATGGGTATACCACTGTTAATCATGGAGTTTTCACTTGGGCATTGGGCACAACAGGGGCCGCCAGGCGCGTTCGGCTCAATACTGAAGAAATATCGCTTCCTGGGATGGTGGCTGGTTGCCCTGGCTTTTGTCATCATTACCTATTATGCCGTTATTCTTGGTTATTGCATTGATTATCTCGTCGTCTCCATTATCAGTCTTGGTAAGTCATCATTACCCTGGGCCGCTGAAGGACCAGCTGTCGCGGAGCACTACTTTCTCAAAAATATGGTCGGATTCGATGGGTCAATGGCGCTCGGTATGCCTGCATGGAAAATAGTGGCTGGAAGCCTGGCGTCGTGGCTTTTGATATACCTCTGCCTGTTCAGAGGTGTAAAATGGGTCAGCAAAGTTGTTCTCGTAACAGTTCCCCTGCCCTGGATAATGCTGTTAATACTTACAGTGCGGGGTTTAACCCTGCCAGGCGCAATACAAGGGCTTGAGTTCTATCTTGAACCACGTTGGGAAAAATTGCTTAACCCCGAAACGTGGCGCTTTGCCTTCGGCCAGGTATTCTTCTCCATGAGCCTCGGCTTTGCTGTGATGTTGAGTTACGCCAGTTTCCTGCATCGTAAAAGTGATATAAACAACAATGCACTTATAATCGGACTTGGCGATATAGGTACAAGCTTTATAGCCGGTATAGCCGTTTTTTCCATGCTGGGCGGCATGTCCTTTGCCTCTGGCACACCTGTGCCTGATCTGGTACCTGAAGGTACTGTCGGATTGTCTTTCATAGTTTTTCCATACGGGCTCACGCAATTGCCGGCCGCCGCTTTTTTCAGCTGTATCTTCTTTCTGGCACTGTTAACGCTGGGTATAGATTCCGCGTTCAGTATTGTGGAAGCATGTCTGATAACGGTATGTGACACTAAGAAACATTGGCCGCGTAAATATGTTTTGCCATGGATTTGCATTGTCGGTGCCAGCGTCGGACTCATTTTCACTACCACACGGGGTGGCCTTAACTGGCTTGATCTTGTTGACGGACTCATTAATGGTCCGTTCGGAATACTGATTGTAGCTCTGGCCGAATGTCTGGTAGTAGGCTGGGCATGGAATGGTAAGTTCGTGAAGGAAATGCGTAAACACGCGAACGAACGTTCCGATTGGAAATTGTACGCGTGGTGGGATGTTGTCGTTAAATACGTGGCGCCATCCCTGTTGGCAGTGCTCATCGTCTGGAGTGTCAGCGGAATGATACATGCCGAAATAACAAAATATAATGCCTCCGATTGCTGCAGATTGCCATGGCCTCTTGTAATAGGTTCAATCATTTTCCTGGCCATACCAATATTGTGCTGGTGGTTTGGTAAACAAGACAATCATGATGAAAACATGCCGGATCCGGTAAACAAAACAGGCGTAAAGCAAGGTATTACTTTTGTCGCGATTATTATGGCAGTTTCTACGCTGGTTATCGAAACAGCACAAAATAGTGGTTGGCTTGTATCCAAATCAGCAGCGGAATTTACTGTTGACGGACACCTTAACAGTACGGCTTATATCTTCCTTGCTGTCGGACTGATGACCATATTCGGCGGATTGACCTGGTGTTTCTGGAAAGCTATGCAGACAGCAGGCCGTCGTGATCCACAGATCAAAAGAAGTTTGACAGGATAACCCGCCTTCGCAAGAAAGCTTCGGCGAGGCAGGCGGAGGAGGAGAAAAAGAGATTTACCACGGAGTACACGGAGGCACAGAGCAATACAGAGAAAAGAGTTGATTTAATTCGGGACTGACGTCTCAAATTAAATCAATACTTTGCATGTTGGAGGAGATGAGGTTGTCTCGGAGGTTTACTCCCTGACAACAACGTTGCATCAAATCAAGTATT
>JAQBFJ010000260.1:0-8930 GCA_032123435.1 Verrucomicrobiota bacterium | reverse complement strand
TTCAGCCAGGAATATTGATGTTATGGCCAGCATGGCTACCTTTATGGCCCGCTGGAGGGTGTTGATTACGCGTGGGGCCCGGGGTCAGCCCTTAAGAATTAAGAATCTTTACATTGTTTATTAAGCAATTTTTCTATCTTTATAACTTTATCTGTAATGTTCTTATTTTTCAACATGTTCTATCTGGCGGGCCCAGCGTCAATCCTTGATTTTGCTATTTTGAGGGCTGCCCCCCAGTTCCCCAGAGCAATTCATCTGGAAATCGCAATAAATAAAAAACGAATACGCAAGTTAAGTATTAATTCGAGGGCTGGCCCTGGGCTTCACACAGACCTTGAGAACGCGGGGGCAAAGCGGGGCGTTCTCACCAGACAAGACATAGATATCTTCCGAAGCATCAATATTAACCTGCCACTCCTCAGCATCAGACCCCCAAGCGAAGGAACGGGTGCGCCTCCGTAGGCCTTGTTTGGCCAGGGGTTCAGGGGGCCAAACACCAGACAAGGAGGCGTACCCGTTCCGAAGCGCACTGGTACCCCGGAGAGGACTTGAACCTCCTACCTCAAGATTAGGAATCTTGCGCTCTGTCCAGATGAGCTACCGGGGTTCCATAAGAACCATATATTTACCAAAACAAGCTGATATAGCAAGGGTATATCAATAATGCCGACCGAGATTATTCAGTTTACTGATACAACTTCAATCGTATTTGTTGTGCCCACTTCTCCAAAATGACTTCCGCAAACGACCAGAAGCTGTTTGCCGTCACCTACATTTTTTTCTTTTCCAAGGTAATTTCGAGCTGCCGCAACAAGCTGATCCTTGCTTTTGACATTATTATCATAAACAGGTTCAACCCCCCAGAACAGTCGCATCCGCCGCAACGCATCATGCCGATTGGTAAAAACAATAATTGGCGCAAACGGCCTGCTCTTTGACAGGAAAAGAGCTGTTCCACCCGTCGCTGAAAACGCCACTATAGCGCCTGGACTGAGATCATCATAAAGTGAAAATACTGCATGACCAATTGCATCCTGCAACGGATGGACGGCATTCAGCCGTTTCCAGTCCCATTTAGGCTGGTGTGTAATTAGATATGATTCCGTTTCGCATAATATTCTTTTTACAATTTCAACACTTTCTACTGGAAACTCACCTACTGCCGTTTCACCGGACAGCATAACGGCATCCGCGCCGTCAATAACGGCGTTAGTAACATCAGACACTTCTGCCCTTGTTGGTACGGGACTATGAATCATAGATTCGAGCATTTGCGTTGCTACTATGACATATTTATCTTGTTCATTGGCGGCACGAACAATACTTTTTTGGAGCAGTGCAACCTGCACAATATCCATTTCCACACCAAGATCGCCTCTGGCAACAAGAACCCCATCTGCGGCGGCAACAATCGCATCTATATGTCTTATTGCTTCAGGTCGTTCGATTTTAGCTATTATCTGGGCGGGACTATTATGTTTCTCCAGAATCTTTCGCACACCTGCAATATCATCGGGAGAACGAACGAAAGAAAGGGCCACAAAATCGACCCCTTCCTCAATGCCAACAGATAAATCGTCCAGATCCTTCGCAGTAATTGATGGAGCGGAAATTGTTGTATTTGGCAGATTGACGCCTTTGTGGCTTTTCAGGATCCCGCCTCGCAGAACACGGCACCGCACCTTGTTATCCGTTATAGAGAGAGCCACAAGCTCCAGCGTCCCATCATCAAGCAATACCCTGTCCCCTTCTTTGACATCATGTGCAAACGTATCATAGTTAACACCTATGCATGATTCCGTTCCCTCAATATCCTGTGATTCAATTACTATCTCTGAACCCGGATTCAGCTTAATTGCGCCTTTCGAAACACTGCCCACACGGATCTTTGGTCCGCTAAGATCCTGCATAATTGCCACATCACGTCCGGATTCCAGGCAAATGCTTCTGATAAGTTTAATCAGATGGCGGTGATCTTCCTTGTCACCGTGCGAGAAATTAAGACGGAACACATCAACTCCGTCATTGATAAACCGTTTCATAACTTCCGGATCATTGGATGCCGGTCCAATTGTAACAACTATCTTGGTTCTACGCATAAGATATCGTGGTGTTTGCCGGGAATTTAACAGGATAACAACATACAGGCATTTTCGTTATTTTGTTCTTTTATGTCTTTTTTTGGCAAAAAAGTCCAGTTGATCATCCCGTATAAAATCATAGTTCTTAAGGAGCCTGATTACTTGAAGAACATCCGATTTCTCGTAATTATTATTTACATTCACCTGTTTCACAAGTTCTTCCAACATGGTTTGAAAAGAAATAACACCATCAACGCCATGTTCTCGCAACAGCCGGATAGTCTTACTTTTAAGTTCACCTGATGCGGCAAGTTTAGGCAGGCACAGAATTTTGGCCATTGAAGAGGAGCTCATTAGTTTGCCGGCTAATTTAAGCGAGCGCTCCTCTGTGAAGCGCAAAATGTCAGGGGTCTGTTCAAATGTTGAAACGTAAAACCGTTCCGTATGCCAGCCGCGCACGGCAACAATGGCACGGCCGACACATTTAAGGTCTTTTACTGTCCAGACCATATTATCAGGCAGTTTATGTTCAGTAACCGTTGGATTCAGAACGGCAAGATCAAATTCCTCTTCAACCCCTTTTAAGCGGACCGCAACGACATGTTTACGGGGTTGAATCACAAAATACCCCAATAATTCAAAAAACTCTCTTACAATTGTTTCGTTAATCGCTGACAATGCCTACAACCTCCTCAATTGACATCATGTTACCCTGTCCCTGTCTCCATATGCAACATTTTTGTCTTTTATCGACAGGGCTATACCGATTCCGTCCACAACAGCCTTATCGCTTCATCCGCAACATCACAGCCAAAGTCGACTGCGCCCAATTGCTGAGCTAACACAAACTTCAGTTTACGCCCTTGTGTTTTCTTGTCCGCAAGCATTGCTTTTTTCAATTTTTCCCAGGTTGGCTTGTCTTTTTTCATCGTCACGGGTAAACCAAATGATGAAAGAAGCTTTATCAAACGATCCCGTTCTTCAGCATGAAATCCTTTTTCGGAAACCGACAACTCTGCGGCACAGGCCATTCCTATAGAGACAGCTTCTCCGTGCAGGTACCTGCTGAAACCTGATATTTTTTCTATTGCATGCCCAATGGTATGCCCAAAGTTCAGGATCGCACGCAGACCAAGTTCTTTTTCGTCTATAGCGACTATTTCCGCTTTTATAGCGCAACAGCGCTCTACAATGTTTTCGAGTAGATCATATTCGCGCTTCATGATCTCACTCGCGCCATTCTCCACCTGTTCAAACAGGGTTCTATCCCATATAACGCCATATTTGACAATTTCCGCAATACCGGAAACATATTCTCTTTCAGGCAATGATTTAAGCGTCGTCAAATCAGCCACAACTTCAATCGGTTGATGAAAAGCACCTATCAAATTCTTGCCCTGAGGAAGGTTAACCCCTGTTTTCCCGCCTACCGAGCTGTCCACCATGGCAAGCAAACTGGTTGGAACCTGGATCAGGCGAACACCACGCAGAAAAGTTGCCGACACAAATCCTGCCAAATCTCCAACCATACCGCCACCAAGCGCGATAATTACCGACCCTCGTTCCAAACCACATTCCAATGCTTTATCATAGAGCATTCTGACGGTCCGCAGATCTTTAGATCCTTCGCCTGCGGGAACTGAAACAAGATCAGCTTCCACGCCCTGGATTCGAAGCGACTCCAGGCATCTTTTCCCGTAAACAGGAGCAACATTCGAATCGGAAACAACCAGCGCCTTGACATTTAACTCGCCCGCAAGAGTTGTCCCAACCGCAAGATTACAACCGACACATATATTATATGCCCGATCGCCCAAATTAACTTTTACAACTTTGCTCATTCAATTACCTGTCCTATCTTCATGTTATGCCCGCAAACATAAGAATTCCCGCTCATTATTCGCTTCCCTTCAGGCTGTACAGTCAGAAGCCGCACGCTCTTTCTGCCAGTGCCGATCAAGGGCCCCTCCCCTTCAATGTTCAATACTTTACCCGGATCACCCTGAACATCTTCCACGCGCACATCCAATACCCTGAGAATTTGCAATGATCCGTTTTCTTCACGCAGTGTATTACACCAGCACATGGGCCATGGATTAAAGCCTCGTACTCTATTGTAAATTTCTTCCGCGGGTATGGTCCAGTCAATTTTTCCATCTTTTTTAGTCAATTTAGGCGCAAACGTTACTTCACTATCATTTTGCCGTATTCTGGTTACCTGATTATTTCTCAACGCCTCTATTGTTTTAACAATTATCGCCGCTCCTTCCAGTGCCAGCTTATCGTGCAATGAACCAGCCGTATCATGTGCGTCAACAGCAACTTCTTTCTGCATAATAATATCACCCGCATCCATGGTTTCACTCATAAACATTGTCGTAACGCCCGTGACTGTTTCCCCATTGGCAACAGCCCACTGAACAGGCGCCGCGCCTCTATACTTCGGAAGAAGCGATGCATGCATATTAATACATCCCTTTGAAGGCAATTCCAGAATGCGCTTGCGCAGTATTTGTCCATAAGCCACCACCACAATCAATTCCGCGTTCAGGGCACTCAGTTTTTTCACGCTTTCGTCAGAATTAACATTATCAGGCGTAATTACTTCAAGCCCTCTTTCCAATGCCAGCATTTTCACCGGACATGACGCCGAGTGCAAGGCTCGCCCTTTGGGTTTATCAGGCTGTGTTATAACAGCCTGAACCTCGTTGCATGAATCGTCAATTAAAGCATCCAGTGTCAGACACGACAAATCTGCTGAGCCCATGAAAATAATGCGCATGATAAAGCGTTATCCAAGAATATGTTTAAGATTCCGTCTGGAAAGAGCCTGTACTTTTTTATGGATGCTCCGTCCGTTGACATCAATTGCCACAACAGCTTCAAGATCCTTCACGATAATTTCCCACAATGCTTCGGCATAGCCAAATTCCTTATACAGATGGACCCCTGTAACGTTTTCGATTTTCTGTGCAATCCATGTCGCTGCTCCGCCTACCGTCTGCAGGTATATACACCCGTATTTAACACATGCCTTTCGCGTCCCTTCACCCATACCGCCCTTCCCGATTATCACACGCACTCGATACTGTTCAATGATTCGCGGCGTATAGGGTTCCTGTCGCATTGACGTTGTAGGTCCTGCGGCACACACATGCCACTTTCCTTCCTTTTGCAGCATAACCGGGCCACAATGATAAACAGCTCCATCCCGCAGATCAACTGGGCACTTATTCCCTTCGAACAGGTACTTATGAACACGATCTCTTGCCGTTACTATGCGTCCTGACAAGCTGATCCGTTGTCCTGCTTTAAGGTCTTTCACCACATTTAACGCGAAAGGATATTCAATCTTTTTCATCAACATACTTCCCTTCTTCATGAAATATGCGGGTTAACAAAGCCAGCGTTTAACGCCTCCTTCAGGCCCCATCAGCACACCACGTCGCCGGAAAGCCCAGCACATGAAGGAGGTGGTAACGAAATAACATGCGGGTAAACGACTTAAAGCACCTATCTTCACGCCTAGCAAGGTCGTTCTTCCGCCAATACCCATAGGTCCTATTCCCAGGGCCGTTGAATCCTTCATGATTTTTTCTTCAAGTCGCGCTATTGATTTAACCGCAGATCTTTGATTCAGCCTTCGCAAGAACTGTTCTTTCGAATGCTCAAAACCGGTAGCTCTGTCCCCACCGATACAAACCCCAAGGACTCCCGGCGCGCATCCATTACCCTGCGCGTGACACACGGCATCCATTATACACTTTCTTACACCTTCAATATCCCTTTCAGCTCCAAGCGTTACGTCAGGCAGTGAGTATTGGCGGCCAACGTTCTCGGATCCGCCGCCTTTCATTATCAGGCGCACATCATATGTCTTTCTGGCTCCCTGCTGAAAGCAAAACACCGGCGCTCCATGTGCCACATTCGTTGCATACGAAGCGCCTGATATTGAATCGATTGTGTTCTGCCTCAAATATCCGCAACGCGTCGCCCTGGATATAGCTGACCTGGTAACAGCAACCAGTGCGTTTGTATCTGATCCAGCCGGAACACGAAAATAGAACAACAGAGAACCCGTATCCTGACAAATGGGAACATCGTGTATCCTGGCAAGCTCGGCGCTCTTAAGAATAGTTTCAAGCACCCATGCCGCGTGACTGTTTCGCTTCTCTTTTTTTAACGCGCGCTTCAGCGAAACTTCAACATCAACAGGAAGGTCTGTTGATGTTCGCCTTATCAGTTCAAACAGGTTTTGTTCCCAGCGCCCGGTTTTCATCGAATTAAGTACTTTCAAATAAGCGCCGACACGTTGGCTTTATGACTTTTTCTTCTTTTCGCAACATGTCTTCTGATCAATGGAATGATGATATTCTTTGCACTCCTCACAATCTCCATGCCGTGGACATCCAGGATAAGTGCAGGGACAATCTTCGTTAATCTTTTTAGTTTCTTTTGCGGTCATAATGTCATCCCCCTCATATTCGAATATTGAACCAACCTAACATTTCCACTGTTTCATGTCACTATGTCTTTATGCAGGCCGCACGCAGATCATCCATCAATTCGTCAGGTACGTAAAGGGAACCAAATCCACGGCCAAGATGAACAGCTGGATTCAATTTGCCATGAAAATCGGACCCTCCAGTAACAATCAAACCAAATTCACGAGCAAGTTTCATATACTCTTTAACTTGCCCATTTGAATGTTCGGAGTAATAGACCTCAATGCCCTTCAAGCCAACTTCCTTTAAGTCTCTTATGCAATCACGCATCGCTTTTTTATCAAGTTCAAGCGTGAACGGATGCGCCAGCACGGCAACACCACCCGCATTAGCTATCACCTTTATACCATCCTGCGGAGACAATCTGAATCTGTCCACGTATGCCTGCTTGCCCTTCCCGAGATAAAGATCGAACGCGACATTCTTGGAAGAAACATAATTCCTGGCAACCATTGCCATGGCGAAATGAGGTCTTCCGACAACATCTCCACCAGCCAGATCGGCAACTTCGTCCCAAGTCAGATCCAATCCGATCTCATTGAGTCTATCAAGTATTTTCCGGTTTCTGTCAGACCGTCCGCCCCGTATCAGTTTAAGTGCAGATTGAAGAGGGACATCATTCTGGTCGAACAAGTACCCCAGAATGTGCATCGTTCCTTTCGGAACATCAACGCTGATTTCAACACCGGAAACACCAGTCAGCCCAAACTCATTGCAGGCATCGATAAATATGTCCACACCATCAGTATTGTCATGATCCGTTAACGCGATCGCCGTTAATCCTGCCTGCTTTGCTTTTTCCGCCAATTCCCTGGGAGTATTACTGCCATCTGAAAATGTTGAATGTACGTGTAAATCAATCATTCCGCCCATCAGCCTCCCAATAACTTGTTCCAGTACCGGCCGTTTCGCGCACACACACGCGATGAATCCGTGTTTCTTTATTATTGATCCTCGCCGAAAGTTGAGTATACAGGAAATACGCTATGTTTTCGGACGTAGGACTCTTATCCGAAAATGCGTCAAGTGTGTTCAAATCCTTGTGATCAACCGTGTCAACAACGGATTTCAAGGATTCTTTAACATCCTTGAAATCCATAAGCATGCCTGATTTATTAAGATTTTCTCCTCGGAGAAAGACCTCTACATCCCAATTATGACCATGCTGAAAAGAACAATCGCCGGAATAATCATTCAGATGATGCGCGGCGGAAAAATGCGTTTTCACGCTGACTTCATACATGATAACAACCCTGAACTTCTTTAAAATCGCGATTATGCAGATAAGCGGATATAGCTCCGTCATATTCGGAAGTATGAGAGAATGATTTTTTCGCCAGATCAAAACGGGTTCTGAGCGACACACAACCTTCTGATTTTTTTAATTCTTCCAATATGCCGGCATAATCACCTGGATCCGTAACAGAAGCAACGCGCAGGAAATTCTTGGCCGAGGCACGCACCATGCATGGTCCCCCGATATCAATATTTGTTCTGGCCTGTTCCGGAGTGACACCGGGTTTAGCAACAGTAGCTTTGAACGGGTAAAGATTTACAACGACCATATCTATCGGGCAGGCATTCGTTCGTTTCAGGTCATTTTTATGGGCTTCATTATATGTTTCGCTCAACAGCCCTAAATATATTTTGAAATCGAGTGTTTTGACAAGTCCGCCCTGCATCTCGGGCTGACCCGTATATTGTGAAACAGCGATCAAATTCTTTGCTGCTGTTTTTTCACCAAGCATATCTGCTATGGCCTTATATGTACCGCCTGTTGAATATATTACAAGGCCGGGATTTACTTCGACAAGTCCCGGGATAAATTTATCTAATCCGGTCTTATCCGAAACACTTACCAGCACATGCTGTATTTTTACTTGATCATCAATTTTCTCAACAATATTCAATGCCATATTATAATCCTTTTATTATTTACCCTTCCTCATTCTGATCACTTTGACATCCGCACAACCCGCGTTTAGATCGTTCGATAAAATCAATGAATTCCAACGCCACTTCCGAATGGAACAAGGATTTCAACTCCCGCACAGCCTGGGTAACATTAAGACCGGAATGATATAATGTTTTGTACGCACGTTTAATTTCCGTGCGATCTTCAGGAGAAATGCCTGCACGCCGCATACCTACGACATTAAGTCCGACAACCGTATTAAACGATATCGGCCTGACCATGCAGAATGGAGGAACATCCTTCGACAGTCCCGCGCCGCCACCGAGCATAACTAATTTGCCTATTCTCACGAACTGATGTATTCCAACGTTGCCGCTTATGAACGCCTTGTCTCCTACTTCTACATAACCGGCAAGCAAAGCTCCGTTT
>JAQBFJ010000259.1:0-2548 GCA_032123435.1 Verrucomicrobiota bacterium | reverse complement strand
CGCTGAATTCTCGAATGAATACGGCATGTATCTTGATGTTATAGCGAATGAAGATAAAACAAGTAATGTAAATTAATATTGAAAAGGAAGGGATTAATTAATGAAGACAGCATTAGTCTGCGGGGCTGGAGGTTTTATTGGGGGACATCTTGTTAAAAAGTTGAAAAAAGAAGGATATTGGGTGCGTGGTGTGGATCAGAAGGAACATGAATTCTGCAAGTCCGCGGCTGATGAGTTCCTTGTTCTTGACTTGAGGCTGGAGGAAAATTGCAAAAAGGCGGTTACACTGGATTCGGGTGTTCTTGATGAAGTTTATCAGCTTGCCGCTGACATGGGGGGAATGGGGTTTATTCATTCGGCGGAATGCGAAATAATGCACAACAGCGCGCTGATAAACATTTACATGACTCAGGCAGCGGTAGACGCGGGTGTAAAACGCTACTTTTTCTCATCATCTGTGTGTGTATACAGGGACATGCAGCATGGTGAACCAGAGATGAAGGAATCTGAGGCTATTCCCGCCAATCCTGACAATGAGTATGGGTGGGAAAAACTTTATTCGGAACGAATTGCCATGGCTTATGAAAGGAACAGGGGGATGCCCGTTAGAATAGCCCGTTTCCAGAATTGTTATGGGGCTGAGGGTACGTGGCGCGGGGGCAGAGAGAAAGCACCTGCGGCTATCTGTCGAAAAGCGGCTGAAATTGAAAATGGCGGCACGATAGAAGTATGGGGCGATGGTACGGCTGTTCGTTCATATACTCATGTTGATGATATGGTAGATGGTATTTTCAGGCTCATGCATTCGGATTTGAAAGGAGCGGTTAATATTGGGTGTCCCCAATACGTGACAGTGAATGAGCTGGTGGATGTTGTGGCGGAGGTGGCGAAGAAGAAGATAAACGTCAAACATATTGACGGACCTGTTGGCGTTCAATCACGCAATTTCAGCAATGAAAGGATCTTTTCAATTGGATGGAAGCCCCAAGTTTACCTTAAGGAAGGTATTGAACGTACTTATCCCTGGATAGAAGAGCAGGTAAAGAAAAACGCTGGAAAATAGAACTGACAGCAAGCGACCAAGATGTCTATGCGTTTTCTGGGTGCCGGGAAAACGTTAAGTGGGTACATGAATACTGTCCAGTCATCTGAATTGTTCAAGAATCGTGAAGGAAAGGTGTTTGGCCAATGTCTCGAGGGACAACACAAAACAGTTTTTTTGTCCGGCTGAATCAGATTCTGGGCTGGATAGGTTTTGTTCTTGCTGTTGTAGTTGTAATCATTTCTCCATGGCTTTTCGGCGCGTGGGAAGCGTGGTGGTTCTGGCCGTTTGCCGCTTGTATTTTTGCCGGGATATTTGTGTTCGCATTACGCATGTTCCTGTTCGCCCTGCATGAGGCATGTTCTCGTTCGGCATCAGCACTACATGTTGTTTCATTCGGTTCGAAAGATAACTGGACTATTGCGGCAATATTTATTCCTTTCATTGTTCACGCGTTCGCAAGGTTTCTTCAGGCTGAAGTTTACATGACAGCGGAACGCAGTTTTCTTCTCTTCCTGACATCTTTTCTGCTGGGTGCGCAGATTCTTTTTGGATTCAGCGGCAAGCATAAGAAGATATTATTCAGCATGATCCTGCTGAATCTGTATTTTCTTGGCGTATATGGATTAGTAAATCATATTATTACAGGAAGTCGGTATGTTTTATGGGAGGAAGGCTATCCATCTTACGTTAACGAATGCCGCGCTACTGGTTCTTACTTTTGCCCGGATCATTTCGCTGGAATAATGGAGATAGCGTTATGTCTTGGGCTGGGCTTGCTGTTGTCGCGTGATCGTCGGATCAAAGTCCGCTTGGGCGGGGTAATGCTGGCAGTTCTTGCTGTTGTATGTGTTGTGCTCAGCAAGTCGCGGGGCGGCGGATTGACCTTGATTATTATTACGGCGGGAGCGCTTGTGTGGGGTTTTTCGCAGTGGTCGAAAACAAAGCGCTGGTGTTACAGGGCGTCTGTGTGTTGTTTGATCGCCATGGTTTTAATCGCGTTTTTCAAGCTGGAACCTCCATACGTGAAGCGATTCAATGACTACTTTACGATTGAACAGGCGAATGAACAGCCGTTTACTGCCGGTTTACAGCTTCTCAAGCACAAGCTCAGGAGTTCTTCACGCGGTCATATGATATCAGGCGCCGTTCATGCGTGGAAAACGGAACCTATAATTGGGGTAGGTCCGGGCATGCATCAGATATTATGGCCGTATTTTGCGACCAGCCCGGACGGTGACCGGGAATCGGGCAGGCGCCCTGCCTACAATTACACAGGGTATCATTCGTATGAAGTACACAGCGATTGGGTTCAGCTTCTTGAAGAATACGGCATTATTGGGGTCCTGCTTTTCGTGCCGCCTGTTCTGACAATATTCGGCATTTTGCTGTACAGGCGAAAATATGAACACCCTATGGCGCTTGGCGCGTTTCTTTCCTGCATTGCAATGGGGTTCCATTCACTTGGTGATTTCAATCTGCAAATGCCCGCGACAGCATGGATGC
>JAQBFJ010000258.1:0-5600 GCA_032123435.1 Verrucomicrobiota bacterium | reverse complement strand
ATGTGCTGGGGTACGGAGATGCAAGCCGAGAGACGGTGAAGGGAATTGCACTCGGTGCGGCACTTCTCTCGCTTTTATGGCCTGCATACATGCTCATGGCCTTAAGGCTGACAAAGCCTAGAATGTTTAAAGAACACTACTGTCACGCTTGCTCTGGAGGGTGAGATCGAAGTGATTGATCAATTCAAAACTCACCATGGTCTAGGCTTTCAAGTCGGAGACACCGGAATTGCAGCATCAAAAGAACGCCCCAACATTGGGCTTGCACGCCTTGAGCTGTTTACACACGAGGGCACACAAGACGAAACAAACTCAATTCTCTGCAAATGGATCAACACAAACCGCGAGTCCCTGTCTAGTTTGAGAAACATCAATAAGACCGTAATGGTTAATACCTTTACGCTCCCAAAACATGCATATTCATGGTTCAAGTTCACGCCGGAGACTATAGAAGCCATCAGCATGGTCAGTGATCTGCATCTTAGCGTGATGACGTACAAAGCAATCGAAAAGGGAAGCTAACAAGACAATTCACCTTTTGTCGCGTAGCCGCGCCAAACGGTGAATTTCGACGCCAGCCAATGTTCAATGAAAAGAGATGATTTCGTTGTTTTAGAGAAAAAGTGTTAGGTGAGCAGGCGTAGTTGGTATAATAATGAGTTATGCAAGTAAAAATGAAATGTCAAATAACAATCCGTCAGATCATCATCTTCAATGCCATCTGTCTTCTGGGCGCATGTATCCTTTCCGCCATCGTGTTGGAAGTCAATAGGGTGGCAGGCGATCCCAAGGCCACTCTTTACTGCATCGAGCAGAAAGCGGATATCTCAAACGTGAGAGATCTCATCTCGGGTCAACTGTACGCTGAACGTCAAACGCGAGAGTTCATGTGGAAGGTAACCTTCTATCCTGTCGTATGGTCACTTGCGAACATACTTCTTCTTGTAATTTTTGCCAGACAGCAAAAGAAAGAACGAGGTGTAGCAGAATCAACAAGTCCACCTTATTCCGAATCCACGCCAAGTGCGCCTTCGAAAAAGGTGACTTGAGTCGTCAGCCAATGTTCAATGAAAGAGATGATTTCGTTGTTTTAGAGAAAAAGTGTTAGGTGAGCAGGCGTAGTTGGTATAATAATGAGTTGGAAATATAGAAAATGAATAAGCAAGATAATATAGGGTTTGTATGTGTTTTTCAGCCGGCCAATTCTATTCACGCAGGAATGATTCGAGAAGCCCTAGAGCAAGCTGGCATCAACTGCTATGTTAACAACGACATTGCCTCCTCTGTCCGTTTGGGCGGCGTCAGCATTGGCGCTGGAGCAACACGAGTCATGGTGCCAGACGACAGTGCAGCAAAGGCCAGAGAGATCATCACTGGTCTAGGAATAAAGTAGAAAGGATTTCCAATAAGACAAATCCAGCGTACGCGCCAAACCGCTCCGCTGATTTGCGACGTGTTAGCCCAAAAAGAGCGTAATGAAAGAAACAAGCATATGGATTCTTGCATTGTTATCCTTGATCGGTTGTGCCGTTTTACCGAGAGACAACTCCATAGTCATGCAACTCCCGGAAAATCCCGAACATCAACGCGTCTTTATCAGTTATCTGCAATCAGGAGACTTCTTTCGTGATCTTGAGGAAGACAAGGGAACAGGGAAGGGTGAAATGGGCATAAGACAGGAAGGGAGCAACGCTTATGTTCAGTTTGGAAACCCAGCAGGAGACTCAAGAGTGGCAGAAGCCATGGTTGAGGTACTAGAGTCATTTGCCGCAGAAAGGGGATTTGAATACCCCGTGAGAGTGAAACCATAGGAAAGCCAAGAAGTCAGATTTGACAGGATATTGCTGGCTGACAAGATAAATGCACGTTGTCGCCGCTATCAACCCAATCGCTTGTTTTCCCTTTCTGTGGCCTTTTCGTGGGACTGAGGTTGCCGGAAGTTGCTTTTGTCTGCCGTAGTTTGCTTGAGTTGATTTTCGTTCGTAAGAAGAAATTGGTATAGATAATCTGGCAATTGAGATTTCCTCTGAGCCGCTGAGGATTTGTATTTATGAGGTGACTGAAGGAAAGAACAATGGCTGGTATGGGAAATCAAAAAACTCCCGCAAAGGCTGATTTCAGTTTGAGATGTTTGTCTAAGTAGCATTTCAACTTGGCTTTTCTGTTTGTCCATTCCTTCTGAAACCTATCACCAAGATCTACATCAGAAAATCGTCTTACCATTTGTGCTACGGTTTTCATATGAATGCTTTTTAAGGATGATACTGGCATGCCGTCCAAATAGAGATGGCTAACGCCAATATCTGGAGCAACAGTCACATCCATTAGATCCCTGAGGCTTATTCTGTTCTTTCCTTTCTTGTGTGTGAAATGGAAAATCAAGGGATTGACAGCCCTGATCGGAAGTTTCAGTGAGCGAAGGAGTTTCTTGGCGACCCACAGTTTGTTTATATCATTTGCTTTTCGTACCCGAGCGATATAACCCGTGGCGTTTATGTCTGCTCTCTTCCTTTCCCTTTCCATCTTGACGATCTGTCCAATTCGGCAGCTTGATACCGAGAAATGTTCTGCCAACTCTCGGAACGTCATGCCTTTCTTATACATTCTGATTATCTGGCTGTTTCGTTTCTCCCCTTTAATCGCTGTCTTCGATGGTCGCATCTTCTTCCGGATAAATCGGCTGACACTGGAGTAGTCAATTCCCGCCGCCTCAACCGCCGCCCCCCAAGTCTTGAACAGTTTTCTGGCTTTCATGTACAGTGGGATATCTTTGTCCTTTTCCTGGAAGAGAGATTTTGAATTAAGAGGCATTTCTTCTCTATGTCGCCGTTTGATTTCCATGATGACCGCTTCCTTGGTTGGATATTTTGCCTTTGAGGGATGGACTTCATCATAAGAAATACCTGCTTTCTCAATTGCCCCTTGCCAGGTCTTAAAGAGATTGAGAGCGGCCACATAAAGCTGCGGATCTTGTTTTTTACCGTATCGTACTTCTTTGATCTGTAGCGGCAGTTTCTCTGTATGCCGACGTTTGATCTCTGCGATTGCTTTTCTTCGGGTAGTATATGGATTCCTATGCTCCGAAATATTGTTATAGTCAAAACCTGATGCTTCAATAGCTGCTTCCCATGTTCCAAATAGTCTTCGGGCTTTATTATAGAGGGGAAGATCTCTTGTTTCCCCTGTCGCAACACTTTTTGTATTAAGAGGCATATCCTTGAGTTTTCTTCGACATATTCCGCAAATAACATCGCTTTCAGTCTTGTAAGGGATTTTCGGCTTGGGACACTTGCGTTCTTTCTGAGGGTCGAGTCCCGTCGCTTCGAGCATTTTGTCGTAAGAACCGAACAGTTTAGGGGCTATCCACGTAATTGATCTATCGTATTTCAACATCGCTCGGTAGTTGACTTCCTTATGTTGAAGTTTCATCCGGCGCACAGCTTTGATGAGTGACTTTTTCGTCCAATTCTTCTTCGGTTTTGCCTTGCGGGTCTTTTCAGGATCGAGGCCGACTGAGAGAAGAGCCGTGTCATACGTTCCGAAGAAATGCCTTGTCCATCGATACAGGTTTTTCTCCACCTGTTCTAAGTTCGACGGATGCAAAGGAATGCCCATTTTGTAGAACTGATATAGCCGATCCAATGCGTATTCAGGCGACCAATGCGGCTCCCAGTGAGGAACGACAAGATTAGTTGATCGTTTGTCGATGCGTTTTATCTTAATGGCATCACTTGACATGGGTTGAGTTCCATACTTCCTTTGGTACTGGGCGGAAGAGAGGTCATGATGAAAACGGATGTGCGGATCCAGTCTCATCCGTCTCGCTCCGCATACTTTACAGGCAATTGTTTTCGGTATCTTAACCTTGATTTTCCTGTAGTCCAATTCTGCCGCTTCAATCGCCTGTTTCCACCCCCAGAATGGTTTTACTTTGTATGCAGCAATAAGAAGTTCGGGATATTTGCTCCGGACGGCAGAAATATTGAGAGGTTGTTTACGGGCATGGAGCTTCCGTATTTCATTGACCACCTCCTGCTGTTCCTTTGTGAGTTTCCGATTCATCCTCTTCTCCTCGCCCTCGTTTATACTTTCTCAGCTTTGTGTCTCACTATCATTGGCAAAGAAGGCTGAGACTATGCATGATGGTAGTATACACTTAAACTTGCGTCTCAGGTCAAACGTTAACAGTGATGGCAAGTTAATCCTTTACACTTTTGAGAAAATAGTTAGAATATCATTAATATAGTAAGTATTATGGATGAACGTGTGACAGCGTGATTCGCAGAGCGCTGCCGCTCATCTATAAGTTGTATTCAGGAAGGAGAAACACAATGCCGCATGACTGGAAAGGGACGGAGGCAATCGGACACAAGGGATACACATGTGGTTACTGCGGACACAAAGTAGGTCCGGACAAGGGATACCGCAGTCTTCACAGTAACGGTATGTCGGGCTACATCTACGTCTGTCCGAATTGCACAAACCCTACGTTCGTAGACACCAGTAGAAAGCAAGTGCCAAGTGTGCGCCTTGGACATGAAGTGGAGGGCATTACCGACACAGGCATACGAACGCTGTACAACGAAGCACGGGATGCGAGTTCGGTCGGCGCACACACATGCGCAGTCCTTATTGCTCGCAAGATTCTTATGAATCTTGCTGTGCAGCATGGTGCCAAGGAAGGCGAGAGCTTCCTTTTCTACGTCGAATACCTTGCCGATCAAGGATATGTTCCTCCAAACGGAAAAGCGTGGGTTGACAAGATCAGGACTAAAGGGAACGAAGCAACGCACGAAATCAATGTCATGACCGAAGCAGATGCATCGCTTATCCTTCATTTCACGGAAATGCTTCTTCGCTTCATTTATGAATTCCCGACAATGCTGAAGAACCCATAGGAAGCCAGCCATCTACTGGAGCATGTTCCGTGAAGGCTGCGAACAGCCTCCCCGGAAATGCTCAGCGTAGACGTTGGCTAAGGAGATGAGATGAATGAAATCGTGATACTACTTTGCAGTCTTGTCGCTGGCGGATGCGGCTACCTTGTCGTGACATTTTGGATGAGTCCTATTCTCCGCTACTTAGAGATTCGACACGATGTCACGTCTGATCTAATCTTCTTCGCAAACGTCATTACTGCGGACAACCTATGTGACGAATTTAAGGAACGCTACAACACACGAAAAAAGCAGAACAGGAAGCACGCTGCCGAAATGGCCGCATGCTTTTACCGTCTTCCTTGTTGGTACAAGTGGTGGATCGAACGGCGAGGCGAGAAACCCATCATTGCTTCACGCAATCTAATTGGTCTTTCAAACTGCAATACCCATGATTCGGCAGAAATTCACATACAGGAGTTAAAAAGGAGTCTAAAGATCGACCCCGAACTTGATATCTAAGGATACAGCCAACAAAACAGGATGAACATTATTTTTCAAAGGTACACCTTTGAAAAAACACTGATCATGAATGTTGTGTTTGAAAGATGTTGAACGTGTTCCTGATTCTGGTGTTGCTGCCAGATATAAGAGGAGTATTAATAATAAGCGATGTCACGAGCCTTGATAACATTATTTCTAGCAACCGCTATTGCTGTGGGG
>JAQBFJ010000257.1:0-3190 GCA_032123435.1 Verrucomicrobiota bacterium | reverse complement strand
GCGCTAAATGCGGATCGCTATACAAAATATAACTCAACTTCGTCTTGCGTGTAGGCACCCCCAAAAACCTTCTGCGCCAGTCAACTGCAGGCGCAGCCCATCCTGGTTCCGCTGAAATCAGAAAATCCACATCCTTGTAATAACGGTTAAATTCTTTCTGGTTATTCATAGGTATACAGTGAAACCGCTTGATCATTTCATCAATAAGTCGAGGAGTACAAATGGTCGCAACCCATTTATTCTGCCGATGAAACTCATGATTAAGAATTAATCCTGCAGTTAAATCACTCATAATCGTTTTTTCTCCTCAATCCACGCTAATATTTACAACAAAACCCATATTGCGATTACTTCCATGCGAACACCATTGACCAAGGCTCATAAACAAATCTCACTTTGTGTTTGCCTGAAGTTAATTTCACGGACTTAAACGTGCCAAAAAGCAGTTCCAATTTCTCAGGCCTGTTATCAACATAAACACGCCAATCTTGATCCCAATTATCAATAAAACTGAGACATCCGGAAACCGGAGCTTCCACATCCAGTGTTAATTCATCGCCGGTATAATTCAACACACATACCTTTCCGCTAAAACGCTTTGCATCATCAAGAAATTCTAAAATCCTAATATGGTTTATCTTCTCAGAAAAATATACTCTTGTACCGTCAACAACACCAAGCAACTTATTCCTGGCGTCCAATTCCCCCTCGGTTCGTTCATGAAATGCTATGTAACGATTAAAGTACCAATTCGGAACAGTGCCCACAGAGAATTTGTCCGACAAAGGCAATGTTTTGTTCCCATCTGTCCTTGCCACGCCAAATGAACGCTCATTTATGCCACGAACATCAAGAACCCGACGGCTTTCCTTAACTCCAAATGAACTAGTCCACGTCCACATCCCAACAGAACTAACATCCAATATGGACAAGCATAAAAAAGACGCACACACGCAAGCACTGACCTTGCCCGGCCGGATAACACCGCGATATGACAAGCTTGTCAGTGCAAATAAAACAACAAAGGCCAATAGACCGGCAATGAGAAAAGTCCCTCCAAATATATTGGACAACACATCTGGAGACAACAACCATACACATTCATATTTCCTTGCGTAATACTTTATTAGAGAAGCAAAAGATGTAACGTAAAATCTATTCCACTGCACATCAAACACCCTGTAAACCAGCATATAAGTTTGAACGATCGCAGTGCTCAAAAATGAAAAAAGAAGAACCATTTTAAATCGCCGGCTCAAGCGGCAACTATCGGGATTGGACGCATCGGAAAGGGAAATCAGCCTCTTTTCAAAATAATCATAAGCCATTGCCAGCAACCACGCGATAATAGGAACCAAAATAATATTCAGCCTTCCCCACATCCTCAACTTGGAAAACTCCGGCATAAAACGCCAGAGCAACATAAAGAGATATGATTTTTCTCCGTAAGTTATATAGCTGACAACTGCAATCCAGAAAATCAATATAATCTTCTTCAGCCGCCCACTCTCAACAGCATCAATCCGGTCACCCGGATCCGTCTTGTTAAACAAATACAGCAGGATAACGAACAATCCGGAAATCCCGAAATAGTACCACCCTTCAATCTGCGACGCGGGAGGAAATACCAGCGAACCTATTGTCCTTCTTAGCGAAAAAACCGTAAACGTGGCGAAACCCAGATTGTTTCCACCCCGATCAGTGGTTCCAGCCATCAGCATGGCTATTTTATACAGATACGGACTGCACACCAAAAGAGCCGTACATCCAGACACAACAAGCGTGAACCACGACCTTGCTTTCAAAGAAGTATCCACAGAAAAGAACATCTTTCTGCACCGCGGTATCATCCATAACAATAAGTATGGACCTATTAGAAATATCGCATAATAAACAAAATACGGATAACCCGCCGTAAGAAGACATATACAAAACAGGCAAAGCAACACACCATTTCGCGCCAAATCGCGCCAATAAGTTTTGCTCAAAATTTTTGTTATCATAAGAAGAATCCACGGATACCAAGCCATGGAGTGAACAGCATTAGGAAACCTTCGAAGCTCCGTTATCTTCATACTGCTGGCCATCACAATCGCTACAGTCAATGCCACTGCCGGCCTGAACTTTAACTCACGAAGCCATAAAAACAGTCCCAGTGAAAAGATGGAAATCCCCAACACTGTAAAACGCTGATGATCAAGAGTGGTATATCCGCCCATCAATTTACAGAAAAGAGCAAGTGGCAGATTCAGCGGATAAAACACTTGAGCAAACGGACTAGAATAAAAAGGGAATCCCGCCGCTTCAGCGGGGGACCATAACGGAATATTTCCATGACTCAGACAATCCAACAAATAGACTTTGTAACGATAGTATAACGGCTCAAAATCATTACCCATAGCCAGATATAATCCCTTGTAAAAAGGAATTACATACGGCCATAAATATACAAAAGGCCATAAAAACGCCACCACAAGCATCCATATTCGCACACGGGATTGATCCGACATAACGTCACTACCAGTATGATTATAACAAATTTCAGTTCGCAAGTTTATTCACGGCTCCCATCAGGATTAGAATTGATTTTCAAACACTTCTTCTCGCCCGCGTCAATCGCATGCTGAAGAAGACTATCAAGTGTTGGCTTGGGTTTTGCCACAATGCCTATCTGATAAGCAAATAACGACTTGGAAATTGCTATCAGAAGAGAATTTATGTTCAACAACATCCGCGCCACTCTGGTGTCGCCCAAAGCAAGAGGAAACGGTGCAGGCAACCCTTTTGTCTCTACAATTGTATAACCACTATCTTTAAGGAGCCTTTTCAACGATGAAAAAGTAAACAGTCTTGCATGATCAAGATCTAGAATGCCTCTTTTCCCATAGTTGAACTGCCCAATAAAAAGCATCCACCTTATCAGGAAAAAAGCGATATTCCCCGTTGTAACAATAAGGTCCGGCGCCTTACATCCGTATCGCTCCTTAATTCTCCCAAGCATATCCTCGGGAGACCCAAGGTGCTCTATAATATCAAGGGCAAATATTTTGTCGATTTCAAGCGGAGCAACGCTGAAATCATACGTTTCAAGATCAGCTTGTATAGTCCTTTCAGAAAATTTTTCCACTCGAGGCGTTATCGTCCTGTCTATTGACACAACACGTATTCCTTTCTTGTGCAATTCTTCAGC
>JAQBFJ010000256.1:0-10522 GCA_032123435.1 Verrucomicrobiota bacterium | reverse complement strand
TCTCAATGCCTTGGCATTGATTGGCTTGAACTCGTGAAATAAACGGGTTAGGTTGCATTAATGCGGCGTATAATGGTATTGGGAAGATATTGGAATGGTAATGGTATTGTATATGTTTTAGGTAGAGTTGGTGTATGATGTTGCAGTCAAAACCCGAAAATTCATCCGATTCCATCCTGTTTCTTGACAAGAAATTGTTAAGTCGTTATAGGAAGGAGCCGCGTGGCGTAGAGATATTTAATCTTAATCTGATAAGGGATTTAGCACATTTGGGGTTCCATGTTACGGTTGGACTGCATGCAACGTGGCTTAGTACTGTTGATCGGTGGTTCTCCGGTAGTAACGTGGAGCTGTTGAATGTGCCGAAAACATTTGGAAATATCAGATCCGGGTTCTCTGTTATTTCTCAAACAGGCCGCCGGAAATTTGATGTTCTTCTTCTTGGCAATGTGGGCAACAGGTTGATCTTGCCGATTTTAATGCTACGTATTGGAAAAGCTGCTCCAAGGTGTGTGCTCATAGCTCATCGTCCTGGAACCAGACGCTTCCTTCTCGTTCAGAAATTGTGGGACACAAAAGTTATAGCTGTTAACAAACGTATTGCGAACAGTTTCAAAAGGGCCGGTTTTAAAGCCGTCACGGCCCGATATGGTGTTACTGAGGCGGATTTATTTGGGCCCAATCCTGGCAGTAAGAGAGATAAGGATGTTATTGATTTTTGTGTACTGGGACATTTGGATAATCCATGGAAAGGCGGTGATACTGCTGTTGCTGCTTTCATGGCTCTGCCCGAACGCATAAGGAACAAAGCCAGACTTCACCTTGCTTCTTTTCATAATGTTCCTGATTTTGGGCAAGAGAATATAATTGCCTATTCATGGATGCCGTTTACGCGCATACCGGATTTTCTGAGGAAAATGGATGTCATGCTTGTGCCCTCACGGGATTCGCATGTGGTATTGGAAACATTCTGTCAGTCTATGGTTCAGGGCATGCTTACGGGGCTTCCTGTGATTTCGAGCAGTCTGCCGATCCTGACGGAGAAACTTGATCGTGGTGGAGGCATTATTGCTCAATCTTTGGGAGATATGACAGAGGCAATGCAAAGATTGGCTGATAATCCTGCAGAAAGAGTGGAAATGGGGGATAAGGCCAGGGCAACAGCGCTTGATCGTTATGTATGGGATACAGAGGCGTTCGTGAAAGAGTTTATCAGCCTGCGTGTTTCCTGAATGAGCATTGCATGATCTCCTTGTTCTGGTTCAGGAATATAAGTTCAAACTGTGTTCTTTCCTCTTCGTTTCGTTCCATGGGCGGGATGTTGCCGAATCGTGGATCCTGCTCGCAAAGCTTCTTAATCACTTCAAAATAGTCCTCGTGGTCTGTCGCGAAATGGATCATGCCGTCAATGGTCATACATTCATAGATATAATTCAGGAATTCCGTGTTGATTAATCTGCGTTTGTGATGTCTTCTTTTTGGCCATGGATCAGGGAAGAAAATATAGAATGTGGAAACTGACGAAACGGGTAGAAGGTATTTTATTATGCATTCCACTTCTGCCTTAATGAGTCGTACATTTGTTAATTCGGCATTTCTGATCTTTTTGTCTGTTTTCAAGACACGTTTTTTTGATCGGTCCACGCCCAGGAAATTAACCAGTGGATTGCATTGTGCTTTGGCTGTCAGGAAACGTCCATTGCCGCATCCCAGATCGATCTCAAGAGGAGCTTTTCGAGGGAATAGATCGTTGAGAGGCAGAATCTGTGTTAAGCTTGAGGGTTCAATGATGAAGCTCAATAGAAAAACCTTAGCCGCCGAATAATTTCGAGAAAAATCCTTTGCCCTTGACGGCTTTATTCATGCTTTCTTCGATGAAGTTTAAAGCAAAAAGCTGGAATCCTTCCGGTTTGTTGTCTTTGTATTTCTTGACGGCTTTGAATAATCCATCTTTTCCGGCTTCAATGTATCTGTTGATTTCGGATTTATCATTTGATCGTTTTTGAGCAAGAGACGTGATTAACGGCATGAATGTCTGGGCTAAATGGTTTTTGGCTTTCCAATCCCCTTTTTTTGCTGCGACAACGTCACGGATAAGCACTTTTGCCTGTGCGGATTTTGCCGATAGTGTTTCATTATTACTGTAGCTCAAGGGGATCTTCATTTGCATATCCTTTCTAATAATTTAAATTCATACTTATTATATGCTTAATTACACAATATACATTTATAATTATGGCAAAATCAAGTACTTTGTAGGTCGACAATCAGTGCATAATCACCTACTTTGATGATTTACCGGTTGGTTTAAATTAAATGGCAGGAAAAAGATGATGTGGCGAAACAGATTTGACGGCATGGAAAGATTCTTAATCGGTCTGATCCAGGCTCCTGAAACGGACGTTAAGCATAGTCGCGGTGTCAGGATATTGCTGTGGATACTGAAACGTCTTTCGCATATTTATCGCGTAATAGTGCAGTTGAGGCATTTCCTGTACGAGAAAGGTATTTGCAGACACCATACGCTTGGTTGCCAGGTGATCAGCGTTGGCAATCTTACTGTTGGCGGAACGGGTAAAACACCTGTTGTCGAAGTTTTTGCAAGAGAACTACAGCAAGCGGGCAGAAAGGTGGCCATTTTAAGCAGGGGCTATAAGAAGGAAGAACCTGGGTTATTGCGTAAAATAACGGATAAAATATTACTGCGCGAACTTCATAATGCACCCCGTGTCGTTTCCGACGGCACTAGATTGCTTCTTGATTCTGCAATGAGCGGAGATGAGCCTTATATGTTGGCGTCTAATCTTCCTAATGTGGTTGTGCTGGTGGATAAGAACCGTGTCAAAAGCGGTCGATACGCAATAAATAAAATGGGTTGTGATACTCTTGTGCTGGATGACGGGTTTCAGTATCTGGCTTTAAAGCACAGGGTGGAGATTGTGCTTGTGGATAAAACCAATCCATTCGGCAATGAAAACGTTCTACCTCGCGGCATTCTCAGGGAGCCTGTCAAAAATATCAGTAAGGCTGATTTTGTATTTATCACAAAATCCGATGGAAAAGGTGTTGATGATTTAAGATCGCGTCTGCATAACCTGAATCCGAAGGCTGAAATTATTGAATGTCAGCATTGCGCCAGATACCTGAAAGATGCTTTTACTCATGAAAAAAAGAGTCTTGATTATCTAAACGGGCTTAACATTGCGGTTGTTTCCGGCATAGCTGCGCCGACCGGCTTCGAAAATGAACTCAAGGCTTTGGGTGCCAATATAGTTGACAATAGCAGGTTTGCCGATCATCACAGATACAGTCAACAGGAAATCATTAATATAATCAATAAGGGCAAAAGGCTGAATGCTGATGCCATCATAACAACGGAAAAAGATGTCGTGCGTTTCCCCAAAATGGACAGGTGTGATGTTCCTATCTATTTCCTGCGTGTCGATATAGAAATACTCAGCGGCAGGGAGGACTTTCATAGTTGTATATCGCGTATTTGCTTCAGGTAACATTGTTTCTTTCGGTGACAATCCCCAAAACAGCATTAGTACGATGAACATTTTGATTTGTGGAACAAACTGGCTTGGTGACAGCATTATGAGCATGCCGGCTGTGCAGATGCTTAAGGAACGCGAGTCGGATTGCTGTATTACAATGCTTGTAAAACCATGGTTGGAACCGCTATGGGCAATGCATGCCTCGGTCGACCGGGTTTTGACGATTAAAACAGGCATGTTCGGCACAATATCTGCAGGACAGATGGTTGAATACGAAAAGTTTGATAAAGCCTTCATTTTTCCCAATTCCTTCCGTTCCGTTTTGATTCCTTTTCTGGGACATGTTCCTGTTAGAATGGGCATGGCAGGACATCACCGCGCATGGATGTTGACCGATATTGTGGGGTTAGTTGAAGATAATGAGCATAATCATCAAATGTGGGAATATGTGCGAATCGTGAGTGGTCGACAGGCGGCGGCTAGCCCTGACGTGCCGCGTCTTGCCGTGCCGCCGTCAGTGACGCGTGATATTATGAAACGTCTGAACATCATGCATGACGACCGACTTGTTGGCATTATTCCTGGATCGGCATATGGACCAGCAAAACGCTGGCCTTCGGAATATTTTGCTGATGTTGGCCGTCAACTGCTAAGTGAGAATAAATCCTGTCACGTGGCAGTATTGGGGGCGGAAAAGGAAAGGTGTTTATGCGCTGAAGTTGCCGACGGAATAGGGGAACGTGCGGTCAATTTCGCGGGAGAGACATCTATCAAAGAAATGGCGGCGTTGTTGAGTCTTTGCAGTGTTGTTGTCAGCAATGATAGTGGCGGAATGCATCTGGCGGCCGCAGTTGGAACAAAAGTTGTTGCTGTTTTCGGTATTACCGACCCTTTTAAGACAGGGCCAATAGGATCAGGGCATAAGATCATATCGCAGAAAGATGTTTCGCGATCAAGGGATATCGCGCGAGATTCGCGCGAAGCAGATGATTGCCTGCGATCCATCAAACCTGATCGCGTTATTTCTGCCATTATGGAGGTCCTGAGTTAATGAGCAAGGTTATGATGCGTTCAACGGCTGTTGTCAGTGTCTGTACGGCACTGAGCAGAATTCTAGGTTTGACGCGTAATGTACTCATGGCCTCAATGTTCGGTACGTCATTAGTGCAGTCAGCCTTTGTTATAGCATTCAAGATACCCAATCTATTTCGTCGTTTGTTCGGTGAGGGCGCCCTTTCAGCGGCCTTTATCCCCGTGTTCACCGAAGTTATGGCCAGAGAAGGTATGGAAAAAGCAAATATAATGGCAGGCAGGGTCATGACAATGCTGGCAGTGACCCTGTCGATGATAGTTTTGGGCGGCATTCTTGTAATTACTGCTTGGCTCAAATTTTTGCCCGTTAACGAAACCACATTGGCTGTTTTACCGTTACTGCGAATAATGATGCCGTATATGTTTTTTATATGTCTTGTGGCATTGTGTATGGCCATTCTGAATTCGTTTAATCATTTTTTTCTTCCTGCTTTTACCCCGGTAATCCTGAACGTTGTATGGATATTCATGCTGATTTTCGTTTGTCCCCGTCTGGGTGATACCGCTGGTGAACGTATATATGGGGTGGCATGGGGCATTCTTGGCGCCGGCGCGATACAGTTTTGTGTTCAGATACCGATGCTTCTCAAGCATGGATTTAATCCCGGTATATCGTTTTTCTGGCGAGATGAAAACGTGCGAAAGATACTTATGCTTATGGGGCCGGCGGCCTTTGGCACAGGCGTATTTCAAATAAATGTACTGATAGATAGTCTGCTGGCGCTCGTGGTCGCGCAATGGGCGCCTGCGGCACTTTCATTTGCCGAATTACTGATAAATTTACCTTTGGCTGTTTTCAGTATCGCGCTTGGCACAGTTCTTTTGCCGACATTCTCCAGGCAGGTTGCGGAACGGCGCCCTGATGACATGAAAAAGACACTTAATCTGGCTGTGCGAATACATGTGTTTCTTATGCTTCCAGCGGTAATCGGGCTTCTGGTTCTAGCGGGACCTATTGTCAGGGCATTATATGAGTCGGGCGAATTTGATTCGTTGTCAACCATACGCACGACGCGCGCGGTTATGTTCTATGCGCCGGGTCTCATTGTTTTCGGGATGTATAAGCTGATAGTTCCCGTGTTTTATGCGTTGAAGGATACGGCAACCCCTGTTCGTGTTGGAGTAAGAGTTGTTGCGCTGAACCTTGTTATGAACATTGCTTTTATTCTCACTTGGCCCGCAGAGTATAAGCATGCCGGGCTGGCGTTTGCAACAGTATTGGCAAGTGCTGTGAACTGTTTTGTGCTGGCCTTGATATTGCAAAGAAAGATCGGGTCGCCAGGCTGGAACACCATAGCCAGAAGTTCCGGACGTTCCCTGGCGGCAGCAATTGTAATGGGGTTGGTCTTGCTTGGCTCTATACCTTTGATTGAAGGCGCGATAACGGCTATGGGGGGCGAAGGCAAAACCATGCAGATTTTGACTGTTATAATCAGCATTTTGCTCGGGCTGGCTGTTTATTTCCTTCTGGCTTCCAAGCTTTGTAAGTCGGAAATGCAAGAAGCGTTTAAGGGAAAATCCGACTAGCGTGCATTCTTCATGAATAATGCGCGCCAGGCGTCGACGGGGTATAACCAGTTGACATTATATAGCTTAAGTGATATTTGGGGAAAGTATCGTTTTGTTGAAACGGGGGATTAGCTCAGTTGGTAGAGCGTCTGAATGGCATTCAGAAGGTCACGAGTTCGAATCTCGTATCCTCCATATGTTTCTGGCACGGGAGGGGGCTTGACGGGATAATGGATACGACATCAAAGAAAAATCAAGTGCAGGCTTCAAAAAGAGTGATTGCCCAGCTGACGCGTACATGCAGACAGGTAATTATATATCTGGACGGCAAAAGCTGTTTAAGTGAGACAACGTTAAAACAGAATCTGCAGAAGTCAATACGTGTTGGCGAAGACTACGAAAATACGGATTGGTAAAAGCGCAGGGCACTTTTACCACCCGCGCTCCCGCGCTGTCCTCGGACCCGTCCTCAGACCCGGAGGGTCCTATGGACCTGAGGGGAAGGTCCTATGGACCTGAGGGGAGTACCCGGGGAAGAGTAATTTGACCCCGCTTCGCTGATAAGCTGCGAAGGGCAGGCAGGAAGAGGGGAATATTTTTGACAGGATTACAGGATAAGACAGGATTTGAAGAGGGATTGGATCTGTTAAATATCAATAGACTAATAACTCTATTGATATTTCACGACTGTTTCTGATGTTTAGGAACTGAATTCTTCGGCATTCTGTGCCATCGGCTTATTTAAACGACAATCTTCCCCATCAGGAAAACTGTTCAGGAAATGTGGAAGAAAACTATTGTTTTATACAGATTTCTTGAACCATCTTGCCTGCCCTGAGCTTGTCGAAGGGCCTGTCTATCTTGTTTATCCTGTTATCTGTCAAAAAACTCTCTCTTCTTCGAATCTCCGCCTGCCCTACGTAGCTTTCTGAGCGAAGTAGGGTGAACTCCGTGGTAAGATGCTCTTCTTCTCACGACGCCGTACATCTGACGCGTTCTGAACTGGTGCAATATCCAGGTTAATTCGCAGTGCCGGGCAGGCTGGTCTGCAGGTAGCTGACGAAGTGCATCATTTCTTCCTTGTCTGCCTGGCGCATAGCATGCATCAAGTCACGTGGTGTTATAATGCCCTTGGTTTGGCCGTTCGAGATAATAGGCAGGTGCCTGATTTTACGGGTTATCATCAAATCCATGGCAATATGTATGTCGTCTTCTGGTGTCGCGGCTATTATATTCTTTGTCATTACTTCTTCGGCTGTAACCTTATCGAAATCGGTCTTAGTGTTGCATTGATAAAGTATATCACGTTCCGTGATTATTCCGGTCAAATTTCCGTTGTTATCTGTTAGCAGGAGGGCTCCTATTTTTCTTTTACATGCTTCCTTGATGAGCGCTGAAAGCGTTGTAGAACTCAGCATGGTAAAAACTTCGGTGCTGTCTTTAGAGTCCAATATACGTTGAATGTTCATTGTCTTTGGTCTCCCATTTTCCTGTCGAGATTATTCGTCATGTCCTGTGGCACTGACGTGCTGTAAGCTCTGCGGGCACGTGATCACTATGAATGATTTTGGTTGCAGAGACAAGTCTTTTCCATGAAGAAAAGAAGTGCCATGGTCAACCATGGCATTTCGTAGCTGGTTATTCGTTGCCAAAGTTAGGGTTTTGTTTTCGAAATGTGTATTCGCGTTCGATGTCTTCAATCATCATATCATACATATCGGTACCGGGCATTATAACACGTTTTTCGATAGGTTCTCCTGCGGCTATCCTGAAGATGTCTTCAAGATAGCTTTCCGCGTCAAGGCCCTGATGCCTTGGATCAAAATAGTGTCCATAAAGATGCAGTGAGTCGCTTATGTCCGTGTATGTGCCTCGTTGTACCGGCACTCCCAGCTCCTTTTCCAGGCGATGTCGTACCAACTCATGGATTCCTTCCGTTATGCCGAAAATATTGGATGGTACCGCCTTGAGATGATCTCTGGACCGCCAGTGGCCGTTTATGTTCAAAATGTATCCTTCTGAGTCTTGTGCCGACTGGAGCCTGAACCAGAATCTTTGCAGGCACGGAGAATGATAAGAATCCCATTTAAAGGGGCCTATCTGTTCATCATTGTGGTCCCAGCGTGGATCCCATGTAATGCATTGTGCCGATCGGCTTGCTGGTTCTCGTTTCAGGTTGTTTACCACTGATTCGAGCTGATTAATTGCTTTCATTTCACCATCGAAATCGAAGAAGTGATACGCTCTCAATCGCTGGCTGTAAGTGTAGTTCCAGCGTTCATCTCCTTTGATTGTATCAAAGGAGCCTGATTTCATTTTTTCGGCTACCATTTTGGGAGAGATCATCCAACTGTCTTTTACGCCTTCGATTTCAGCCTTGTAATCTCCAAATCCCATCCAGCCGCCAAGATAGTGTTTATGGAATCTGGGTTCGCCAAATGGTTCTTCAATATGCATCATGACAGTTGCTTCAAGGCTTGGGAAGCTGTCGAATTCACCTGATTTATCCTTGGGATCATAATGTGTGTGGATTTCCTGACCTATGCCCATCAAGGCCATTGTTGTGTCTTCCCATACTTCCGGTAAAGTACGGCGTATGACGTGGATTGATGGATGACAATGCGGAGACGGGTTGGAGAAAGAGATTTTTCCATTACCTCTCAGTTTATGAACATATTCCCTGGCAACTTTGCGCGCTTCATTGAATGTGTGAACAGGACCATTCTTCTTGAGCATTTCCTTTACAGTCATCTCGTATTTTCCTTCTAATCTTTGATGTCAGCATTGCGGCATGTGTTAATAATAAATAAATCATCGGCCAGTTGACCCGAACCCTCCTTTGCCTCGATGGGTGTCTGAAAGCTGTTGCGCTTCCTCTACCGCAACATGCATTACCGGCTTTACTATCATCTGAGCTATTTTCATTCCTTTTTCAATCATGAACGGTATCTTGCCGTGGTTTATCAGAATTACTCCAACCTCACCGCGATATCCCTCGTCTATGGTGCCGGGAGTGTTAAGCACGGTAATCTGATGTTTAAGAGCAAGGCCGCTCCTTGGTCGAACCTGGGCTTCCATTCCTTTCGGCAGTTGAATTGAAATGCCGGTTTTGATCATTCTGGATTGTCCGGGTGGCATTTCCACATGTTCATTGGCAAATAAATCCAATCCGGCGTCGCCTTCATGGGCATAACACGGAAGAACGGCATCATCGGAGAGTTTTTTAACTTTTAGAATCATGCCTGGCACACTATCAGACATGATGCTATGTTTCAAGCAGGTTGTTTAATCCGAATATTGCATGAAAATCAGCAAGAATGTTGGGTAAGTAATATAATTGCAAGGCACTTTAACCACCCGGCGTCCCCGCCTCGAGGACCCGAGGGTTACATCAAATCCAATATTGCTTCGCAATACTTAATTTGATGCAACGTTGTTGTCATGGAGTAAACCTCCGAGACCCTCCAAAATGCAAAGTATTGATTTAATTTGAGACGTCAGTCCCGAATTAAATCAACTCTCTTCTCTGTATTGCTCTGTATTGCTCTGTGTCTCCGTGAGCTCCGTGGTAAGATACTTTTTTTCTCACTACGCCGCGCATCTGCCGCGTTCTGAACTGGTGTAATATCGGGCTTCGGGAGGAGAGGAAGACTTTGGCCTTACGTTTTTTCCCGAAGATACAGGACTACTGTCCGGTTTTTCCTGCGCGAGAGATCGGTGTCATTAGGATGTGGCGGATTTTCGTGTCCTGCAGACGTTGCCTCCATGCAGTCTTCAGGAAGCCCGTATTTTACGCTCAACAGGTTCAGGACTGTATTAGCTCGCGCCATGCCCAACGCATGATTGTCTGAGTATGATGCATTGGTGCTGACAGGCACTGCGTCGGTATGTCCTTCGATTATCAAATGTAGTCTCGGCATTTGTTCGCGCAGTTGATTGGCGAGTATTTCCAGGTCCGTCAGGGCGGTGTCAGAAAGTCTGGTCATAGAGGAGAACAGTCCGTATTGGAAGATAATGGTGCAGCCATTATCGTCATATTTTACCGTTGCGTTTCCGATTTTGATTTCAGGTAAAGACATGACCTGCAGTGAATCCTCAATGTGAGCTTGCTTCTGATCAGGAACGGTTATTGGCGGCAGATCCAAAGGAATGTCCTGCTCGGCAGGAGGCTTTACTGCATCCAGTTCCATGTCTGCAGTGTCTGGCGTCGGTATCGCATCCGTTTCTGTCACGATTGTTATTTCAGCATTGTCCGGTGCAGGGCGAAGTATATAAGCAGACAATATTATCAAGATACAGCCCAGGGCCAGGATTGTCATAATGGCGTTTCTGGTAACAGGCTGAGATGTTGCGGCGATAGTTTTGATGTTATTAACGATTTTTCTGACGGATCCGGTTATCGCATGGAGAAGGATTACAGATTG
>JAQBFJ010000255.1:0-3133 GCA_032123435.1 Verrucomicrobiota bacterium | reverse complement strand
CAATCTGTTACTTATTATGGACTCCCAGGTGACTTTCCAGCTGCACAAAGATGAACGGGTGAAGTAACCACTTCGGAAATGTATTTTATGCTGACGTGGGGAGCCAATCCTTCTGATCTTGATTCACATTTATGGCTGCCGGCCTCAAATCCGCTTAACGACAATTAGAATTACTCATCGATGACAATTAGAAATACCCACCGAAAAAGTCAGAACAGAAGGTAAACTACACCAAAAACGGGAGTAGAAACTTGACTGCAACTGACGTTCAAATGAGGATCATCATGAGAGAAAGAAGCAAAGGACGGACGCAAGAACAAGCAGGAGGTAAAGCGAATATCAAAAGTCGGAAGACGGTGAGAAAATATGAGCGTGAAGGGAAGTTACCGAGTGAGATGAAAAAACCACGCACATATCGGACACGGGAAGATGCATTCGAGGCAGATTGGCCAGAAGTAGAAAAAAAGCTGAGAAGAGCACCGGAACTGGAAGGAAAAACGCTCTTTGAATGGATGTGTGAGAAACACCCTGGAAAATATCAGGAAGGGCAAATACGGACATTTCAACGCCGAGTAAGTGCATGGCGAGCAATCCACGGGAGTGCATTGCTAACACTGGAGCAGGTGCATCAACCAGGAGAAGTGATGCAGACGGATGGCACATGGATGACTAAATTGGGGGTCACGATTGGAGGACAACCGTTTGCTCACATATTGCTTCACAGTGTGTTGCCATACTCCAATTGGGAATGGGGACGGGTGGTGCAGTCAGAGTCCCTGTTGGCGTTGCGATTAGGGCTCCAAAGTGCGCTGGTACGATTAGGACATGTACCAAAAATACATCAGACAGACAATACGACAGCTGCGACGCACAAACTGGGTCGCAAAGAGCGTGACAAGAGCCTTGAAGAACGTGGCTTCAATGAGGAGTATCTGACAATTCTGGCACACTTCAAGATGGAGCCAAGAACGATCCATGTTGGCAATCCGAATGAAAACGGGGATATTGAATCTGCAAATGGGGCGTTCAAGCGAGCGGTGAAGCAGCACTTGTTGTTACGCGGCAACAACGATTTCGAAAACATCAAGAACTATGAGACCTTTCTCTGGCAGATCATGGATAAACGCAATGCACTACGCTCCAAACGCTTGGCTGAAGAGTTAGCGGTGATGAAACCGTTGAAGGCAACGCTATTACCCCAAATGCGGGAACTGCGTCCCCGAGTAGGTAATAGTGGAACGATCCGGGTCTACAACAACAGTTACTCGGTACCCAGTGGGCTGAAAGGGAAACAAGTTGCTGTGCGGGTATATGAGTGGCAGATTGAAGTGTGGTATGCCAACCAGTGTGTGGAAACCCTGCCACGGATTGTTGGCCTGCATGGACACCGGATCAATTACCGGCATGTGATTGATACCCTGCTGCGCAAACCGGGTGGTTTTCGAAACTACCGCTATCGAGAAGACCTCTTCCCAACATCGACCTTCCGACAGACCTGGGAGAACCTCAATCAGCGATATTCACCGAGACGGGCAGACATAGCATACCTTCGAATACTCAAACTGGCTGCCCGGGGAATAGAGACTGATGTGGACACCGTTTTGAAGGATCTGCTCGCCTCCAGGAAGGCATGGAATGATCAGACAGTTGAGCATTTGGTCCAACCATCACCTACCTTGATACCCTGTCTTGAGCCTAATACAGTGAACCTGGCTGAGTATGACCGGCTTTTGAACACGGAGGTGATGCATGACCCAGCTTGAAACGATCCAGCAACACTTTCGCACATTGCGCATGCCCACCGCCGTCCGGATTTTTGAGGGGTTAGTTGCCAAAGCACACCAAGAGAATTGGACGTTAGAAACCTTCGTGTATGAGATACTGGAGCAGGAAATGGAAGGGCGGCGGCAACGACGTATTGAACGTTTGAAAAAAGCAGCTCATTTGCCAGACGGCAAGACACTGACCACTTTTGATCAGGAACATTTGCCACTTCGGATACAACGTCTCTTACCGAAACTGTGTACTGGTGACTTCATCGACCGGACTGAAAATATTTTGGTCTTTGGTTTGCCCGGTCGAGGCAAAACGCACTTCGCAGCAGCAGTAGGTTCAGAACTGGTCCACAACGGTCGAAGTGTTTTGTTTACCCCCACCTACCGCCTGGTTGACCGCTTACTGCGTGCCAGACGTAACCTGGAACTCGAATATGAATTACGGCGTTTGGATCGCTTTGAAGTCCTTATCCTGGATGATATTGGCTATGTTCAGCAGAACCAGGAGGAAATGGAGGTCTTATTCACGCTCCTTGCTGAACGTTATGAGCGCCGCAGTGTGATCATCACCTCAAACCTTGTTTTTTCTGAATGGGGTCAGATATTCAAAAACCCCATGACCACTGCTGCCGCTATTGACCGGGTTGTCCACCATAGTATCATTGTCGAATTTGGCAAAGACATGACCAGTCACCGAGCAGACGAAGCTGCTCAACGTCAACAGGAGTTGTCTTGAATGTGTTGTTTCAGCACTAACAGGCAATAATAAGCGGAGAAAGTAAACAAGAAGTTGCGGCATATGAAGTTAAGGCAAAAGACGGCAGCGTTCATTTTATAGAAGTTCTATCGGCGCCCTATTATAAGGACAAAAAAATAATTGGATTTCAAAGTATTGCCCGCGACATCACAGAACGCAGGAAGATCGAAAAAGCGCTGCGTAATAGTGAAGAAAAATACCGCTCGATTTTTGAAGAATCAAAAGATGTTATATTCATCAGTACACGCGACGGTAAGTTTCTCGATATCAATCCAGCAGGCTTGGAATTATTCCAGTATGCATCAAAAAAGCAGCTGCTTGAGGCAGATATAGTGCATGATCTTTATATGAATCACAAGGATTGGGATACCTATCGCGAAATTCTTGAACGCCAGGGGTATATTAAAGATTATGAATTAACTTTAATAGACAGCCAGGGAAGTAATTTAACTGTCGCTGTGACGGCTTCTGTTTCTAAGGATCAATCGGGTAAAATAATCGCCCATCGTGGGATTATGAGGGATATGACCGCGCAGAAACAACTGGAACAGCAATTTCGACAGGCCCAAAAAATGGAAGCAGTGGGGCGTTTGGCCGGAGG
>JAQBFJ010000254.1:0-3884 GCA_032123435.1 Verrucomicrobiota bacterium | reverse complement strand
ACTGATCGCGTTGGGACAGGCAGAATGTTATCGTCGTATTGCGCCGTCCATGCAATGAGAGGCGCCATTACGCCGTCATCAATCGTGATCATGTTCTTCGGGCGTGTTTGGTAGTGGAAAATCGACATCAAGAAAAGGCCGCCAAAAGCAATAAGAAGCACAAGAAAAACAAGGCGTTTCCATTTTACGGCTTTGCGCTGCAGGATTTCCAGTTCCTGCACTTCCACGATGTCATGAATGTCATCTTCCGGAGAAGTTGCCGGCGAGAAATTGAGGATGCCGCGCAAAGGCGGCTTTCCGATATTCGGGTCGTGTTCCAGAAAATAACTGGCTGAAGATGGTATGCCCGCTTTCTTTACGGCTCTTCGATACATGTCTATGTCGAACGGTATGCGGCGCCAATGAATGGACCAGTCGGCAGTGTCGAGAATGCAGTAACTTGCCCTGGGGTCGCCGTCGCGGGGTTGACCTACGGAACCAACGTTTACCAGGAAACGTTTTTCCGGTTCAAGTTGGAAGTCTTGAGGTTCGACGACGCGTGGTATGCCGCTTTGACCTAGAAGAAAAATCGCCGGCTGGTGTGTGTGGCCTGCGAAAAGGAGCTTGTGTTCCATGGCTTTCCATGAAGGAACAGCGTCTTGAGGATCAATAATATACCTGAAAGAAGCGGGCGCCGCGAAATCACCATGCACACAGCGGAAAACAGATGCATCCAGCGAGAGGGGTAATGTTTTAAGAAAGTCAATGGCGTCACGATTAAGCTGATCTTTCGTCCATAAAATCACTTCCCTCGCTTTGTCATTAAAAAGAAAAGCACTTATTTTGCCGCAGATTACGGCGTCATGATTGCCCATTATAATGTGATGCACATTCGCATGCACGGACGCCAGAACCTGCGCGGGATTGGGTCCATAACCGACGATGTCACCAAGGCAAATGATTTCATCTACATTGAGACTGCGAATGTCCAGGAGAACAGAACTCCACGCCTGCATATTAGAGTGAATATCTGAAACTATAGCGTAACGCATGACATCTCTTTTTTGGTTCCTTCCGGATGTTTTCGCATAATGGACGGCGCCAGTGTCACGTCAGTATACTCATTTGCCCCATTTGCATATCACGCAATGGCGGCAGTCCAGATGTTGAGGCGGAGTATATGATCTGCCCTGACGCCTGGCCAGTACCGATTGAATATAGTTCATTAGACCCAGTATGCAACCAAGCGCTATGAATCCGCCCGGAGCCAATATCATAAGGATCAAGGGGTCAATGTCATGTATCTGCATGACCATGCCGCTCCAGATGGTGATAGTGCCGGCGCCAAGGACCTCTCGAAACGCGGCAATAACTATAAGGCCGAGTGTAAAGCCGATACCCATGCCGATTCCGTCGGCGATGGATCGTGAAATGGGATGTTTTGACGCAAAAGCTTCAGCCCGTCCCAGGATTATGCAGTTTACTACAATCAGCGGAATGAAAATGCCAAGATTCTTATGGAGAGCAGGCGCGAAACCTTTCATGAGTAAATCAACGATAGTTACAAACGTTGCTATGACGACGATAAAACAGGGTATTCTTACTTTGGATGGAATAAAATTACGAATTGCGGATATGACCATGTTGGAGCAAACGAGAACAAATGTGGTGGCTGTTCCCATGCCGATTCCATTTTCAACAGATGTTGTTACCGCAAGGGTGGGGCACATGCCCAGCACTAAACGGAAAATAGGATTTTCTTTCCAGATACCTTTGGTAAGTTCTTTGAAAAAGCTCATAAGCGTTCACCTTGTGTTCTTATTGAATCGATATGTTCCTTGTAAGCGTTAAGCCCGTCATTGATTGCTTCGAGAACAGCGCGTGAAGATATCGTTGCAGCAGTAATCTGATCTATATCGCCGCCATCTTTCCTTACGCTGAACGGCGCGTTGACGATATTTTTTCCGGCCAGTCTCGACTTGAATCCAGGCTTTATAATATTAGCGCCAAGCCCTGGTGTTTCCTTGTGATCCAGTATTTCGATCGCCTGTATGATGCCGTTACTGTCAATACCAGTGGTTATGACTATATCGCCGCCATAACCTTTTGAGGATCTTGCTTCGAACGCGGCGCCCGCAAACAGTCCTTTATCGCGCGCCACGTAGAAAGTCCAATTTGCTCCGTTCTTTTCAAATGTACAGGTGTTTTCCGCCGGAATATTGTCGTATGGCGGCAATACTTTGTTGATAGCATCGGCTTTAGCGGCGCGTTCCACCTCCTGTATCCGCTGTTTTGTCGCCTGGTCAACAAGCGCAAGCAATACGCCGGAAGCAGTGCATATCAGCGTCAGAATGAGAACAAGTTTGAAAAATTCTTTCATTTTCTGGCTGCTCCGAAAATTCGCGGTTTTGTAACACGGTTTATCAGTGGCGTAACAGCGTTCATGAGCAGTATCGCGAAGCTGACACCTTCGGGATATCCACCCCATTTCCTGATGATCATTGTCAAAATGCCGCACCCTATTCCGAATATTATCAGCCCTGTCTTAGTCACCGGCGTGGTAACCATATCAGTGGCCATGAAAATCGAACCTAGCATCAGGCCGCCCGTGAACAGGTGAAAATTAGGCGGCATATTATTTTGTGGATCAATTTTCCATAAAACAGCTGAAAACAGAACCACTGTCGCGATATAGAAAACAGGAACATGCCAGGAAATGCATCGGCGGAAAAGCAGGTAGATGCCGCCTAAAATAAGCGCGGCGGCTGATATTTCGCCGATACAGCCATTCATGTCACCGATGAAAAATTTTAATAGCATACTGGCGTCAAAAGAGAAAGGTTGGCCGGCTCCAGCGGCTATTGATGTCTTTGCCAGACCGAGCGGAGTGGCAGTGGTAACGCAGTCAGGCGTTATTTGCCATGCGGACCAGGTGGTCATTGGACCTGTAAATGATATTAACAGTGCGACACGGCCCAGGAGCGCCGGATTGAAAGGGTTGTATCCAATGCCGCCAAATAACTGTTTCGCTATTGCTATGGCGAATATTGAACCGACAACGGCCATCCATGCAGGTAAACCGGGTGGGAGATTGAATGCCAGCAATATTCCCGTTACCACGGCACTTAGATCCGTAATGCCTATATTACGTCCCATGGCTTTACGGCATAGCATTTCGATAACAACACAGGATGCGACACATGTAATGATAAGACGAACGGCATCCATCTTGAAAAACCAGAACGACACCAGCATGGCCGGTATCATCGCTATGATAACATCAAGCATTATTCTGCGTACCGACGCGCCGGAATGCGTGTGCGGCGATGAACTCACAATATAAATGTTGTTTGATTCGGTCATTTCTTGTCCTTCTCAGCTTCTTTAGCTTTTTCCGCCTGTATTCGAGCCATAACATATGCCTTGCCTTGACGCATATGCTGAACCAGAGGACGGTTAGCTGGACATTGAAACGCACAGCATCCGCACTCGATGCAGTCAAGTACGTTATACGTTTGCGCGGACTCATAATCTTCCGCTTCAAGCATTTGACTCAATTCACAGGGCATCAAATTCATTGGACATCCCTGAACACAGCGACCACAACTTATGCAGGGCATACTTTTGTACAAATTCACCTTTCCGGGCGGGAGCAGAAGCAGGCCGGACGTTGTTTTTGTTGTCGTAACGTCCAGAGAACTTTGCGCCAGACCCATCATGGGGCCGCCCGATATGACTTTTGTTGCCGTGCCATTTGTTCCGCCGCAGAATTCAATGAGACGCGCGTAGGATGTGCCTATCCTCGCCATCACGTTTTTGGGTTGAACCAAGGGAAGCCCCGTTACGCTGGTAACGCGTTCAATAAGGGGATGCCCCAGCACGACCGCATTGCGCACAGCGATGAC
>JAQBFJ010000253.1:0-3184 GCA_032123435.1 Verrucomicrobiota bacterium | reverse complement strand
GCGGACGCCACACGCACCGGAGCCCTACCCCGCGCTGGGGAGGAATATCGGTATACGCCGGAGTTGTCGTTGCTCTGATTTTGACAAGCTTTAATTACATGCCCAATTTACGCGCGCTCCTGGCTGGATCAATGCTTGTATTACTGGCCGGACTGCTGGACGACATGCGCGGAATCAAAGCATGGCTCAAACTGGCCATCCAGCTTGCCGCATGCATTATACTGATAGCAGATGGAATACATGTTACATTCCTGCCGCCAACCTGGTGGGGAATCGCAGGCGAATGGATCATCACGGTAATATGGATAACAGGTATTACCAACGCGATAAACTTCCTTGACGGCATTGACGGACTTGTCCCGGGAATTACTGCCGGAACAAGTCTGATATATCTCGTTTTGGCGATTTTGCTGAAATCCAATATGCTTGCATACTGCTCCATCGCCCTTTTCGGCGCTTCTATTGCGTTCCTGAGCTTTAACGTCAAGCCAGCACGTATTTTTCTGGGAGACGGCGGCAGTAATTTTCTGGGCTTCTTCCTTGCCGCGTTGAGCATATATGGCGGTTGGGCAAAAAATGACCCGCTAGTGTCTTTTTTTATACCAATCCTTATCCTTTCGGTACCTATATACGACATGATCTTTACGACAATCGCGCGAATACACTCAGGAAAAGTACGATCCATTACATCATGGCTGGAATTTACCGGAACCGATCACATACATCATCGCCTGGAATCTCTTGGCCTCACAAAAGGCTGGGTAACAATAACCATATGCTTCCTGAATATGGCTATAGGATTCGGAGCAATTACCCTTTTTGAGGCACGCACCTACGGTGGAGTTACGCTTATAATACAGGCTATTTGCGTGTATATTGTCCTTGCCGCGCTGGAAATACTCGGTCAAACCACAAAATAAATCATCCTATTAAAATATTGACTTTGCCTTTTAAATAAGCAAAAATCGTAACTTTAACGATTTCATACGCAAAAAATGTATATCAATTACTGGAATCTTAAGTGTTTACCGTTCGAAAACGCGCCTGATCCGGAGTTCTTTTATGAGTCAAATGAACATCGGGAGGCCGCGGTTCGCCTTTCATTCGCCATACAAACCCGAAAAGCCATAGCCCTTATTTCGGGAGATTACGGAAGCGGAAAAACCGCCATGTGCATGTCCGTCCTGCGTAAACTTGACCCAAATAAGTTCAAAACCGCCATGATTACAAATCCACGTATGGATGCGATTGATCTTACCAGAGAAATAGCTTATCAGTTCGGAGAAGAAATAAATACGCGATCAAAGTATGATGTACTGCACGCTCTCAACAACCTGCTTGAACGCCAATACCGGGCTGGACGCCATTGCACGGCAATTATAGATGAGGCACAGCTCATTACCGATTCATCTGTACTGGAAGATATGAGACTTCTGCTCAATCATCAAATTGAAGGCAAATCTCTCGTAACTCTCGTATTGCTTGGACAAACCGAGATTAACGACATGTTGCGGCCTATCCCGCAAATGAGCCAGCGTATCGGTTTGAAATTCCATATCCCTAACCTCACTACAAAAGAAATCCGGCCATACATAGAACATCGACTTAAAGTTGCAGGTGGAAACAAAGACATATTCGATGACAAAGCTGTTGCAGAGCTGGAAAGACTCAGCAAGGGCAATCCTCGCGAGATTAACGCTCTCTGCGATATGGCAATGCTGTCGGCATGTCTGGGCGAACAGAAAAAAGTAACGGCGGAAAACGTCATAGATGCCGCGAAAGAAAGGAGCTAAGGGGTACTAATGAAGGGGAAAACAGCTATTATTATTGACGATGATCTTCTTGTTTGCCAAGTCCTTGCCAGAATGCTGGCAGACAGTCATATTGAAACGGTAACAGCAAGAAATGGAGTACAGGCAACTGCCGAGCTGAACAAAGAAAACAGAACGTTTCATATGGCAATCATAGACCTGGTACTGCCGCATGGCCCCAGCGGATGGGACATACTGGATCTTATAAGCAAACGGCCGGATGCAGACAAAATCACCACTATAGTATTGACAGGAGCCAACGTTTCAGAGGAAGAACTTCAACGGCTCAAAAAGAAAGCTAAAATGGTGATCAGGAAACAGGATTTCAGTATAGAAAAGTTTCAAGACATCATCAATAAGTCGCTCAAGAATGGGGTTTCCACATGAGATTAAGCAAAATTTTTGATAAAGAAAGTTTCTCTCTCGATAAAGAAGATTCCGCTCGCATGACCCCTGCGCCAACGGTAAACAACCAAACGGCATCCTCCGTCAAGCAATCCGCCCCCCCAAAAAACACATCAGGCAACACTGCCCTGTTTCCGCCAAGTCAACCTTCTGAAACAGAAAACACCAACGAAAAACTCGATGTCTTATCCGAAAAAGGAAGTCTGTACGACAGCCTGCCCAGTGCCATATATTCGGCCGCTAAACAACTGGATATCCCCATTCCGGTGAACAAACATATGATCATCCAGAACACTTTGGAAACAATGTCAAAAGTTATGAAACGGATACTGGATCCTTCTGACAATAAGGACGAAATATGGGTATCAGTAAGAAACGCGGCAAACGATCTATCAACACTCATATCGCTTGATTCAAATTTCGCCAAGAACGTAAAACGTCTTGCCACTCCAAAATTAACAATAATTTCTCACAGCATTAACACGGCACTGATAGCAATGGATTTCATGAAGAACGTTAAGAATACCGAATGTTCCACAGTGGAAATGGGAGCGGCCGCGCTTTTGCATGATGCTGGAATATCAGCATTAAATCTGGATTTTCAGTGGGATGAAAAACCCACCCCTGATTTTGTTGAACATGTGAAAAAAAGTGTCGAAATCCTTAACGATATTAAAGCTCCTGAAGTCATAAAAACCATTGTTGCGCAGCACCATGAAAGGATAGACGGCAAAGGATACCCTGAAGGAATATCCGGCAAGGCCATGCTTGTTGCCAGCCAGATCCTGTCTCTATGCGAAAGTTTTGAACGTATCGCATGCGAATATCACAATGACAGCAAAACTACTGGCAACGCATTGAACAACTATGTCCAGGCGACCTTGCAACAATATCGCACAGCATTTCAACCTGATATTCTGAAAGCCTTCATTTCAATGCGTGGTTTCTACCCGGATGGTACAATGGTA
>JAQBFJ010000252.1:0-2538 GCA_032123435.1 Verrucomicrobiota bacterium | reverse complement strand
AAATGCCACACCGGAACACGCGTGGCGGCCTAGCCTGCCGGATACCGATGTGCACTTCCTGACAATGGGCGCCGGTTATGACGTCAGTGAAGCAACGACAATAGATACCGCTTTACAGCTTGTTTATTACGAGAAGAGAACGATAGATAACAATGTTGATTTTAACGAATTCGCGTCCATGTCGAGCATTGACGGCACATATCGCAATTTCGCGCCATGCCTGTCAATCTCGGCTACACGCAGATTCTAACTGTAATCCAAGGGATCAATGCAAACAGCAACGGTAAATTCAGACGACTATACTCTTGCCGACTTTTTGGATATGGATGCCAATGATATTTTCGGCAAAACGAAAGCTTTCAGTGACTTTCTGCATGATTGGAAGAATAAAGGCACATATTCATATCACAGGATGACAACTTCATCCTGCTCCAGCACAACGATAATCCGCGACCGTGCAACAATGCAGGAACGCGAAATGATCGTAATGTCCTCTAACAACTATCTGGGCCTTAACACCAGGCCGGAACTGGTTCATGCGGCAGTTGAAGCCTTAAATAAATACGGTAGCGGCACATGTGGATCCCGTTTCCTGAGCGGAACATACGATCTTGTCGAGGAATTGGAACATAACCTGGCCGAATTCGAAAAACGCGAGTCCGCCATGGTCTTCACAACAGGATATCAGGCTAATGTAGGAACAATTTCCGCTTTGATGCGGCCCGGCGACATTGTATTCATAGACCGCCTGAACCATGCCAGTATCGTGGACGGCTGCCGGATGGCACGCTGTGATTTCAGGGCATTCAAACACAATGATATGGATCACCTTGAGCGCCTGCTGGCAAGTACGAAGAAAAAACACCAGGGCAAGCTCATCGTTGTAGACGGTGTCTTCAGCATGGACGGTGATATGGCCAAAATCCCGGAAATATTAGAGCTAGGAAACAAATATAATGCCAGAATAATGATTGATGAAGCACATGGAACAGGTGTCATTGGCGCCAATGGACGCGGCGCGGCCGAACATTTCGGCGTAGAGGACAAGGTTGACATAATTTCGGGAACATTCAGCAAAGCCATATCATCCACAGGCGGATTCATTGCCGCACCAAAAGAAGTTACTGATTACGTGCGGCATTACGGCCGATCATACATGTTCAGCGCCAGCCCCACTCCAGCAGCTACCGCCTCCGCGTTTGCCGCACTTAAGATAATACAAAACGAACCGGAATTACGTCATCGTTTATGGGAAAACATTCACCACCTTCATTCCAATCTAAAGCAACTCGGATTTAATGTTTTTCCCGACCCGCCAGAGTCGGCAATTATCACCATTTTCCTGGGTAAGGATATAACAGTCAGGAACATGAGCAAGAGCATTTACGAAGCCGGCGTTTTTGCCAGTACGGTGGCTTATCCAGCCGTTTCGCGTGATGAAGGAAAACTGCGCCTCAGCGTCTCTGCATGTCATACAAAAGCCCAGCTCGATAAAGTCCTGGATATATTGTCAAGCATAGGCAAGCAGTATGGAATTATATGAAAATACGCCTGATCCAACCCGCTCAATTGAAACAGGACGGAAAACCAACCAAATTTAATAAATTATTCTTTCCAAATCTGGGGCTCCCCACGCTCGCAGGAATAACCCCTGCTGGAATCGATATCGGTATTACCATTGAATATGTCGAAGAAATTAATTTCGACGAGGATATTGACCTTGCCGCCATCACTGCTCAAACTTGCCAGGCACCACGCGCGTACCAGATTGCTGACGAATTCAGGAAGCGCGGCAAAAAAACCATTCTGGGCGGCATTCACGCGTCCGTGTGTCCTGAAGAAGCTTTACGTCATTTCGACTCCATCCTGATAGGCGAAGCAGAAAATCTATGGCAGGAAGTAATTGATGACGTTAAATCCGGCGATATTAAACGCATATACAAGACGGACCACAAACCGGATTTATCCGAGTTAATTATCCCCCGTTATGATCTTCTGGACTATAATCACTACATAATACCACCTCTGGCCCGAACGCCACTTATTCCCATACAGGCAACACGTGGATGCCCACATGCCTGTGATTTCTGCTCCGTTTCAGCTTTCTGGGGGCACAAGATAAGAAAGAAGCCTGTTGAGAATGTGATTGAGGAAATAGAAACAATAAAACCGTCACGTATATTTTTTTCCGACGACAACATTGGCGCTGATCCTGAATACGCCATGTCTCTATTTTCCGCGTTAAAACCATTAAAAATACGATGGGCATGCCAAATGAGCACAATGATAGGAAAACACCCCGAACTGATAAAAGCCGCCGCTGAATCAGGCTGTCATGAAACATACATGGGTGTTGAATCCCTGAATGAAGCCAGTCTTGAATCAATCCATAAAGGTTTTAACAAAACCGCTGAATACAAGTCTCTTTTCAAACGCCTGGCCGATGTCGGCATATTGGCGCAGGTTTCTGTGATTTTCGGGCTTGATGAGGATACGCCGGATGAATTGATGAAAATGATAGATAAGCTTTTGAGCTGG
>JAQBFJ010000251.1:0-3246 GCA_032123435.1 Verrucomicrobiota bacterium | reverse complement strand
ATTATTAACAAGATCTCTGATGGTTATAGCTCCTTTGCCTTCGATATTGGGAGGGCGTGATTCAAGTCTTACGACATGTGCTTGTTTAAGTTTCAGTTCGGCGGCGTCTTCTATTGTAAGAATTCTTTCATTTTCCGGCAGGAACGCGCTCAAGACATTCAGGAGCGTGGTTTTGCCGCATCCTGTTCCACCTGACACGATGATATTTTTACGTAGAGCGATGCAGAGCTTTACAAAATCGACGATATCCCTGGTCATGGTACCGAAATCTATCAAGTTTTGTGCGGTCAGCGGGATTCGTGAAAATTTGCGTATAGTCAGGCAAGGTCCGACGAGTGAGAGGGGCGGGATTATGGCGTTAACGCGTGATCCATCGGGCAGGCGTGCGTCCACATACGGCTGGCTTTCATCTATTCTTCGGCCGATGGGCGAGACGATTCTTTCGATTACGGCAAGCACGGAGTTATTATTCATAAACACTTTATCGGTTAATAAGAGTTTTCCGTTCTTTTCGATATATATTTGTGAAGGACCGTTGACCATAATTTCCGAAATGTCTGGATTTTTCAAAAAATCTTCGAGAGAACCGAGGCCAAGCGCCTCGTCGCATATTTCCTTTGCGAGTTCAGAAGGATCCATGCCTGCCGGTAATTTGGATCTGACGTCATTGACGATGTCGTCTATAGTGGTCATGGCTTTTTGTCTGAGTTCTTCATGATTGATATTGGAAGCGGTGAGGCGTTTTATATCCATGCGTTTAAGAAGTTCACGGTGAATCTGGTGTTTGACCGATTGTTTTTGGTCCATGATCGCTTTTCCGTAGTTTTTTGAGATGGCGGCGGGTTCAGTGTTGTGATCTAGATCGGTTTCTACCGGAACATCATTTATATCCGGAGAAGGCATGGTTTGCTGAAGGGGTTCAATTGTTTTGTTGTTGTCCGGGTGTTCATTTAGAACAGCAAGGATGAACGGTCCGATGGAAATCAGTTCGGCTGGGACTATGCGGACGCGGCCATGTATACGGGTTCCATTGACGAACGTTCCTGTTTCCGCGTCCAGGTCTTCGAGCCAACAGTCATCATGTCCGATGGTGAGTACGGCATGTTTTTCTTCTACGTTGTGGTGAGCCAGCTCGATTTTGCAGTCGGGATCTCTTCCGATGCTGTATATTCCGGATTCAATGGGGAAAAAGAGGGGTGCTTTTCCCGGTTTTCGTATTTCCAGCTGGAGTGTTTTTTTCTGCATAGTGGATTTATTTAATATTGCGTTTGAGTCTTATATTTCTTTGTCGATAAAGGTTGTATTCCGGGAGTTTATTCTGCAAGTGTTCGAAATTGATGGAAGGCAGGTCTTGTTCATAATAGATGTCCATAGCATTGCGTAACGACAGTGTAAGTCGTCCCTGGGTTTGTTGTGCGAACACCAATAATTCAGCTTCTCTCGGGGTTACTTCGATGGTAACGAGACTGTAATTATCGGATCCTGTATCTCTGGAGCTGAGCAGGGCTTGGTTCGCGGTTTTCTGGCCGGTTGCCATAACCGTTACGTCCTGCAGGATGGTAAGTGTTGTCATTTCCATTTGGCCTGGAACAGTTTTTGACGGGAACGTGAAAGTGCCCAGTACGTCGACGCGGTCATTGGGTCGTACCATTCCGCTCACGGCTGAGGCGCCTCCGACTGGAATCGAGATGGCTCTCATGCCTGGTGTAATCATGCTTGAAAGGTTTTTCTGTGCGGGAGATCCTCCTTCAATGAGATCCCATGATACTATATCGCCTATGTTGATTTGATACATTGTTTTCTTGCCCAGGATGCGTGGGGCGTCTTGCGGGGTTACAGCTTCTTTGGAGACAGCTGTTTTGTAGAAATATTTTCTACCTATATCTTTCTTGGATATGGTTGTGCCGCCGGGTATGTCTTCCAGGGCTATGACCACCTCTATTTTCTGCATGGCATTTTCAAGTTGAGTCCATTGTTCGGCCAGTTTGTCCTGTCCGATTTTCAGATACTTGTACGTTAGAAAAAATGCCAGGAGTCCTATGACAACAGACATTATGGGAATGAGTTTATCTTTCATTTTGTATATTCCTTCTGCACGGTTTGGTTATGCGGTAATTTAGTTCATTATTTGCTTCTTATACAACATTACAATTTGGGTTAATCCTTTTTCGTTTGAAGGACAGGCAAGTATGCACGAAATTTCATGGCTTTTGCAATATACGGTCATTGTGGCGTAAAGATTTTGTGTTCCGGGGTGTGGCAGGGCCTTTTTCCAGCCTGCTGTAGACATATGCGTGTTGAAGAATTCGCTTATTTCGGCCGGGTTAGCGTGGCTTTCTGACACTGCCATGCTCATATCCGTATCTTTGTTCTCAGCGAAGAACAGGGGTTTACTGCCAGGGAATGGCGGCAGATTCTTCATTAGATGTGTTGTTGGGGTAGTTGCAGACGTGATTGTTTCGGGATTTGTCTGTTTGAAGCGGAACATGATGGTTTCGCGATCATTTTGCAGGCTGATAATTACGAGCTTGAGGGATGATTCCTCTGATATTACCGATGCCGTGCACAATGTTCCGTCAGAATAATTGAAATTATCGATTCCGAATATTTCGCTGAGCATATCAACTACATGGTGGATATTCTGTTTAAAATGGAAAATTGTCAGGTGTCCTTTTCCTCCGTTTATATTCAGTTCGGTTTCATACGCCATGGTGCCGCCAAGGGTTGTGAAGATATGGTCCGCGTTGTCGGCGGATGAACCCCATCTCAGGAATACTCGCGCCTGACAGATTGCTGTTCCGGCGCAAAGAATAACGATGGCGATGAACGTATATATGAGTTTGCGTTTTGTTTTCATCGTATGTCTATCAATAGATTCCCTTTGTCCATGTCATCCATACCTCTGACTCTATGTTGATGAATTCTTTTCTGTATATGAAATTACGAATGGCCGGCAGTAAAGGAACCATGTGCGTGTCAGATGCCTTGAGCAGGTTAAATGACTGGATGGGCGTGAGTGCTGAAAGGATCATATTATTAATATCGGGAGGAGCTGAGTCAATAAGGGTATAATTTATCATTGTATTTGCCGTGCCGACATTTCCTGATATTTCCATATCGTCTCTGGTATAACGTTTGTCATCTCTTCCTTCCTGCCAGTCGCGGATATATACTGCGTCGGACAGTGTTTCGATGCTGGACATGGCTTTAATACCTGCCTGGGCGCGTGCTGTTCGCATGCTTTCG
>JAQBFJ010000250.1:0-3381 GCA_032123435.1 Verrucomicrobiota bacterium | reverse complement strand
GCTTGCCGTGTCATGCGCGCCAACAGCAACAAGCTTCGCGCAATTGATGCCTATTGAATCAGCTAAAGGTTTTAACAGCTTCCCTACTACAGTGCCCGGCTCCACTATCTCGGGCATTACTTCCGGCGGAATACCCAGCTTCTCCAATATTTCAAGACTCCATTCCTTCTTCCGGGCGTCCATGAGCTGGGTTACGCTCGCCCATGATGAGTCAACCTGCTTAACACCACCAAGATAATAATAGAACACTGTCGAAATAGGCAGGAACATACTGCCTTGTAACAATGAATTGCGACGATTGGTCACAAACCACAATAACTGATTGCTCACGTTGAAAGGCTGGAAATGAATACCCGTAATTTCATATACACGTTTCGGATCTATCCGCGCCTTTACCTTCTCCACCATGTCATCCAGACGATGATCACGATAACAGTATATCTTGCCGATAATATCACCCTCTTCAGTCACGAACTGACCATCAGCGCCCCATGTATCTATCCCTATGGAATCAAGCGTCTCGGCAACATCACGCCTGTAAACGCGCAATCCGGCAACAATGTTCTGGTAAATCGCGACATCATCCCAGTATGTGCGTTCTGATACCTGACCGCTCTTGTCGGCAATAAAAAACGAAGTTCCTTCATGTGCAAACCTGTGAAGCTCACGCATCGAAAACGAATCATGCTCAAACGTACCGGAAAAACACTTGCCGCCCGATGCCCCCAGATCCACAGCCAACAGTCTGCGCACTGTCATTTGCCTTCCTCCATCATCTTTACTCTATGCTTCGGCCCTTCAAGCCCCATAAGCTCTTCTACTTGCGATTGCGTAAGGAATCGCGGCTTGCCAACAACAGATGCGGCAACCAGCGACTTGGCCGCATCTTCGACCACCAGACATCTGTAATAGGCCTGCTTCATTGTCACTCCAACCGCAAGCACGCCATGATTCACCATGAAAATTGTATCCGCGCCCGCCGCGCACTTGGAAACAGCATCAGCCAGCGCCTGCGTTGTCGGCGTTACATACGGCACCGTTCCGGTTCTTCCAAGATCATTAACAAATTCAGCGAACATCGGCTTCAATTCCACTCCCGCACTGATGACACCCGAAGCCCACGGCGAATGCGTGTGAAATATAGCTGTCACATCAGGCCGGATCCGATAAATCCCCAAATGCATGTTTACCTCAGACGTCGGCTTGCTCGTGCCGGATACCTGCTTACCTGAAACCGGATCCATGCCGCATAAATCGTCCGGCCCCATGTCATCCATCGCAAAACCACTCGGCTTCATCCAAATAACATTGCCGTCCCTGGCGCTTATGTTTCCACCAGCACCGGCTACCAGCCCGGACTTGGCAATTTTTATTCCGTAATTAATCAAATCATATCTTACATCTTTCATATGTATTAACTCCGGCTACGGTTTTAGAACTATATCTGTCAACACATCCCTTATTCGCGCAACACCCCGCGAACATGTTTTTTATCCCTCATTAATCTCCTTCAATCTTGTCCTTAGACCCGTCCTCGGATCCGGAAGGTCAAGAATCCCTCTTTCTCTTCGGCCCTGCGTGAATACACTGCCCATGCACAGCATGCGCCGCTTCCATCCACGCCTCGGAAAAAGTAGGATGACAATGTATCGTCCTGCCAACTTCTTCCGCCGTCAACTCCGCCTTTATCGCCAGAGCCGCTTCAGCAATTAATTCCGTCGCGTGCGCGCCAACTGCCTGCGCACCAAGCAACTGATCCGATCCGGCATCGACCACCCATTTAACAAATCCGTTCGTCTCACCAGCCGCCATTGCCTTGCCAAGCGAAGCAAATAGAAATTTACCTGTTTTAACCGGTTTATTCTGCCTCACAGCTTCCTCTTCAGTCAAGCCAACACTGCCAACTTCAGGTGCCGTGAAAATACAGGCCGGCACCAGGCGTTCTGCCGCGTCACCCTTCTGTCCACATGCGTTTTCAGCCGCCGTTATACCCTGCGCAGTCGCCGCATGCGCCAACTGCGTACTGCCGGCAGTAACATCGCCTACAGCATAAATTGTCGCAACCTTTGTGCGGCAATATTCATCTATTTCTATACAACCATGCTTATCAACCGATAAACCAGCCTTTTCCAGATCCAGACCATCAGTCACCGGCCGTCTGCCTACAGAAACCAGAAGAAGCTCGGCATTCACCGATTTCTTACCAATAACACCGGTTACACCGCCGCCCCCTTTGACCACCTCGATCTTCTCCATGCGCACGCCGGCCAGCACTTCAATACCAAGTTCTTTTTCCATATGGCCGCGCACCACGCGTCTTACATCTTTATCCAGCACCATTAGAATATCTTCCAGCATTTCAACAATCGTGACCTTCGTCCCCAATTGCGCCGCCATACAGGCCAGCTCACAACCGATAACACCACCACCCAACACTATCATGCTTGCCGGTAATTCCGTAAGATCAAGGAACCCGCGACTGTCAACCACACACGCGTTCTTGGGCAGGAAGCCCGGAAACGCTGAACTTGAACCGGTGGCAATAATCACCTTACCTGCTTCCAGTTTCGCTGAGCTCTTTCCATTTTGTCCTTTGATATCAAGCTTGCCACGCCCCGTGAAGCCTGCCGTTCCTTCAAATACAGTAACACCATTCGCTTTCAATAACTGGCCCACGCCATTCTTAAGCTTGGAAACAACTTCTTCTTTCCGTTTCACCATCGTAGCGTAATTGAACGATACGGAATCAGACTTAATACCCATCTCCGCCCCGTGCGTAATGCCTGAGTATAAATCGGAACACGAAATTAATGCCTTGGTCGGAATACAACCCCAGTTCAAACATGTTCCACCCAGCGCCTCACGCTCCACCAGTGCGACAGAAACACCAAGCTGTGCCGCGCGTATTGCCGCCGGATATCCGCCCGGCCCGCCGCCGATAACTACTACGTCAAACTTTTCCATAATTCAATGTCCTCTAATTTACTTTTTACCGCATTCACAAATGCCGCGCCAGTTGCACCGTCAACAATCCTGTGATCCGTCGAAAGCGTCATTTTCATTATTGATCGTACAGCTACCTTACCGTTAACCACAACCGCTTTTGCCATGGTGCTCGCGACAGCCAGAATACCCGATTCACCCGGATTAATGATAGCACTGAAATTATCAACATCCATCATGCCCATATTGGAAACCGTGAACGTACTGCCCGACATTTCATCAGGTAACAATTTGCTCGAGCGCGCTTTCTCCGCCAGCGTCTTCACTGCATCATGAAGCTCCAGCAGACTCATCTCACCCGCATCCCGAACCACCGGCACAACAAGCCCTTATTCCAGCTCGACCGCCATACCCAGATCTACACTGCTATGCCATCTC